>CAZSVY010000209.1:0-2917 GCA_964610495.1 uncultured Methanosarcinales archaeon | reverse complement strand
ATTTCTCATTAAAACATTCTTTCCAGGGCTTCCCTACCAGTCATGCCGGGTTCAATCCCGAGCTTTCCGGCCAGCTGAGTTGCTTCGACAACCTGAGCTTTAAGCATATCTTCAAAACTTTGTACGCCTTTTACCTTCGCTGCCGTATCCCCAAGTGTTTCTGCGGCGTTTACATTCAGGTATCCGCACATCAGAAACCCTTTCTCAGCCCTTATAACCAGCAGGGGATATTTTTGCATCTCAAAACGGAGGCCAAGGGCACACCCGTTTTCAAGTTGAATTTGTTCAATAAGCATGCTTTCACATGAGCTTCAAGCCAGATTAACTTTTTGGATTCAGCATCAAGATAGATTAACTTTTTGGATCCAGCATCGAGCCAGATTAACTTTTTGGATTCGGTAGATTTCCAGTTGCTGCAGTTCCGATTTGTTTCTTATTCATTACTCATCTTTTCTTTTACAGTTCAGAGAAAGTTCCGGAATTTGTTTCCTCCGAGATTCACATCTTTTCAATGGTCTCAGGTACTTTTGCGGCCTCATATGTCAATTGCTCTTTCTTTTGGATTTTTGGAAAACTGGCAGAACTGGAAACCTCTCGAGTTTGCGGATCAAATGTCCGTCGGTATACTCTAATAGATATGCGAGCTTCCTGGTGGGTTATAAAGCGTATACTTTTACTGGATTATTATATAGAGATTTTTGATAAGATGTTTTAATTTCTTTGTTTTTTGCTATGGCACAACTATGGGTTTATAATTTGGCCTCTGGCAAACAATAAATACCAGTTCTCTGTATTTCTCTGTATGAACAAGCAGATTTACCCTGAATTTACAGGCCTTGAAATCTCTCCGAGAAAGGTCGATTACCTTAAGATCATTCTTGAAAAAAGAGGCACCGTAAAAACCACAGAGATCTCTTCCAGCTTGCAGGTAGACCCTTCGACTACGAGCAAAACCTTAAACGAACTTGCAGAAGCCGGATACCTGAACCACACTCCTTACAGGGGTGTAAATTTAACGGAATTGGGCCAGGAATATGCTGAATTCCTTGTTCGGAGGCACAGGATCCTTAGTCTCCTTCTAACGCATTACGGCCTTTCTTCGGGAGAGGCATGTGACGAAGTTTCGCGTTTTGAGGCATTTGTTTCCAGGGATGCAGTGAATAGGATCTGCAGTTCAATGGGTCACCCGATGTTCGGAGTATGCGGAGAGATAAACCATGAAAAATGCTTTCATGAAGAACACCAGCATTGAGCAGTAGAATAGACGGGTCATAGCAGCAGAATAGACGGTTCATTGGACACAGCCATTGATATAATTCCGAGACAAATTTGGGATGGCACCAAAAATGATCTTAAATGATCCAAATTGTTGGGCATACACCAAATTATTCGATTTAACTTCTGGCTACTCCAGTGCCCTCCAGAGATGAAATAAAATAAGTTGATTAATCAGTGAAGTAAAAATGCAAGCGGATAGAATGGGATATCAAATATGAAGAAAATTATACTTTTTTTAGTGCTTTTGACTATTGGCTTGAGCCTCTTTGCCAGTGGCTGTACAAGTCAAGGTAACTCAAAGGTTAATGAAAGTAAAGGGCAGGAAGTTAGAGTTACAGGGACTGACCAGCCAATAACGGTAGCTGTAAGCATCCTCCCCCAGGCTGAATTTGTAGAAAAAGTAGGGGGAGACAAAGTAAAAACCGTAGTTGTAATCCCTCCAGGGGCAGACCCTCACACTTATGAATCTTCTCCAAGGGAAATCGAGGAAATCAGCAAAGCACGTATCTTCGTCACCGTCGGGACCGGTATGCCCTTCGAGAAGGTATGGATCAACAGGCTCGAGACTATTAACAGTGGGGCTCTGATTGTTAACTCTTCAGATGGAATCAAGCTCGGGAAGCTTGCTGCTCACCATCATTATGAAGGAGAGGGAGAAGAGGAACTTGCAGGAAAGCCTGGAGCTGACCATGAAAATGAAAGTGGTGAAGTTCATGAAAATGAAAGTGACGGAAACCATGAAGAAACGGAACTGGATCAACATATCTGGACTTCCCCTGCAAGTGTAAAGGTAATGGTCGAAAATATTTATGAGGGGCTTGTGAAAATTGACCCTCAAAACGAAACTTACTATGCCCAGAACAGGGACAGTTACCTTAAAGAGTTAGCCGCCCTTGATGCAAGGATTCAGGAAAAGCTTGAAGGGAAAACAGAAAGAAACTTCATGGTTTATCACCCATCGTGGGGTTATTTTGCAGCGGATTACAACCTTACCATGATCCCAGTTGAGATTGAAGGAAAAGAACCAAGCGCTCGGGACCTGGCAGAGATTGTGGATCTTGCAAAGGAAAAAAAAGTAAAAGTAATCTTCGTACAACCCCAGTTCAGTACACAGAGTGCGAAATCCATAGCTCAGGAGATTGGCGGTGAAGTCATAGCCGTAGACCCTCTTGCGAAGGATTATATTGCAAACATGGATAATGTATCCGATATTTTTGCCAGATACCTTGTATAAACCTTGTATAAACCTTTTATAAACCTTGTATAAACCCTGTATAAACCTTGTATAAAGCAGCTTTTGGGTTCAATATCTAAATATAGAAAGAACATAATGCGGGATAAGATTAAAACGATAGATTGAAGGAAAGATAATGGAGAAGGTTGTAGAGCTGGAGGATGTCTGGGTCCGCTACGGGAACCAGACAATCCTTGAGGCCGTAAATCTGGAATTAAAAGAGCCGAATGGGTTACTCGGGATCATCGGGCCAAATGGGGGAGGGAAAACTACCTTCCTGAAGGTACTCCTGGGGCTTTTGAAGCCTTATAGAGGTAGTGTAAAGCTCTTTGGGAAACCCCCGGAAAAAAACAGAGACCTTGTAGGATATGTTCCCCAATATAAAGGTTATGATCTTGATTTTCC
>CAZSVY010000208.1:0-6397 GCA_964610495.1 uncultured Methanosarcinales archaeon | reverse complement strand
GTAGACACTTTATCCCTTGTGGATGAGCACGTTATGCGTGAACTCCGTGAGGAACTCGGTATCGGTGTCATTACCTCAGTTCCAGGCGCTGCAAAAGGCATTGCTGCAACAATGAATATCGAAAAGTTGCTCGACATAAAGATTAATTCCTGCGACCTTTTCAGAAGACAGATCCGATAAAGAAAAATTTAAAAACAACTCTGAAAAACCTGGAGAAATGGGTATAGATTTATTTATATGCCTGAATCAGGATAATTATCCTTATCCTGATAATCAGGTCATTTCTTCAGGTCTTCTGCTTTTCCTTTTGCAGGCTTTTATAAGTTGATTTACGCTGCAAGAGCTGTGCGGATCGTCAATTTTCTTCATTTAAAAACTTGAGGAGCGTGCGTTGAAAAATGAGCGACGAAAACAGTGAAAACGGAGGGCTCCAGCGGACAATCGATTGGAAGCAGGGGCTTGCGATTGCTCTGGGTGTTCCTGTACTTATCCTTCCGTCCATAGGTTACTTTTCAAATTATGTATGGGCCTTTGCAATAATTATCTGGGCGCTTTCAGTCTTTCAGGGTTTCATGCAAAACTTTGCCTACGGAGAGCTTGCAACAATGTTCCCGAAAGCTTCAGGACTTCCTGGATATGCTCAGAGCGTTTTCAGGTCAAAGGATGCAAATAACAAGTATGACCGGAGCAAATTGCTTGGAGGTTTCAGTGCCTGGAGCTACTGGTTTGCCTGGAATCCTGTACTTGCAATATTTTCAATCCTGATCGGAAGCTATCTTAAAGGCCTTGTTCCGGCATTTGCTGGCGTGCCTGACCTTGCTATTTACCTTGCATCCGGTGCAGTAGTATTTGTATTCCTTATTCTTGTTAATTATCGTGGGCTTTCAGGTGGAGCAAAGCTTGGTTATATCCTTGCCGTATTATCTCTTGCCCCTCTTATCATTATATCCATTGCGCCTTTTGTAACCGGGCAGTTCGAAATGAGCAATATCACGGGCTCCTGGCTGCCTGCGGATTGGAGCTGGGACTTAGAACACATTTTGATTCTGCTAGGGCTTATGGCAATGGCTCAATGGAGTGCCTGCGCCTGGGAAACTGCAGCAATTTACGGGCCCGAGTATAAGCAACCTAAGTCCGATGTCCCAAAAGCCCTTTTCATCTGCGGCGCAATCTGCCTTGTAACCTTTATTCTTGTTCAGGCAGCATGTACGGGCGCCCTGGGAGTCGAGGGAATTCTTGCAGAGCCTTTCTCACCAATGCTTCCCCTGGCCCAGATGACCTTGGGCCCAATAGGAGGGTCTCTTGCTATACTTATGCTTATTGCAGCAATGGTTCTAATAATACAGACCGCCTTCCTCGGCGCTTCAAGGGCAATGTATTCCATGTCAGAAGAAGGAAATCTTCCTAAATTCTTCGGGAAGATGAATATTCACGGAACCCCTGTTAATGCGATGATTGTTATTGCTCTCTTTAACATAGGATTCATCTTCCTGAAAACTCCAGCAGCTATTTTGGCTGCATCGGCTATAGGATATGTTTGCGCCAATGGGATCAGCCTCTTTGCGTATGTTAAAGCAAAACATGACTCGGATTTCTCAGGGCTGGAAAGGCCTTTCAAAGCTCCTAAAGGCTGGCAATATATTGCCTTATTCTTCGGGGTCTTTAACCTGCCTCTATGTCTGATAGGGGTAATTTACCTCAACAGCCTTGAAGTTGGCTGGACTTCCACTATAGTTGGTTTTCTGGTACTTTCACTCTATGTCCCGCTCTGGTATTATTCTCAAAACGAGAATAAGGGGACATCAGAGAAAGAGAAATCCAGCTCGAAAGAATCTGCGCTTTAAGGTCAAAAGAGAGAAGGTAAAAATTAGACCTCATCTCTTTTTTCCTTATTACATTTTTAAATAATTGGTGAGATCAGGATTGCTCATCTCCTTTTGCTCAAAAAGAACACAAACTCCTTAAAATGAGATCTGACAGAGTTTTGATGATGCGTAATAATATCCCGCTGAGAACCAGATTGATTTTTTATATTGTGCTTGGAGTTTGCATTATTCTTGCAGCTTCCACAGCTATTATTATTTCCACGGTAACTTCTCAGGAAGAAAAGCTGGCGTATCAGCAGTCAGTAGAAATAGCATCTAAATATGCAAATCATTTTGATGCAAACATGAAAGCCAACTTTGCTATTGCAGAAACTATTTCCGGGACGATGGAAGTTTATGATAGTGCAGACCGGAATGAAGTCCTTGGTATTCTGCATAACCTGCTTATAGGAAACCCGCAGCTTCTCGGAACCTATGTGGCTTTTGAGCCCGACGCCTTTGACGGGAAAGATAAGGAATATATTAATGCCCTTGCTCACGACTCTTCAGGCAGGTTCGTCCCTTACTGGAACAGAATGAAGGGGAATATAACAATTGAACCGCTGCTTCATTACAACTCTTCTGACTATTATCAGCTCCCTAAAGCCACCGAAGTGAATGTGCTGACTGAACCTTACTTCTATGAGGGGGTTTTCATGGTGAGCTATGTTTCTCCTATCTTTCGGGACGGGAACTTTGCAGGAATCGGGGGGGTGGATGTATCTCTAAAATATGTAGACGAGATAGTAAGCAAAGTCCGGGCCTTTGATACAGGGTATGCTTTTATGGTAAGCAACGACGGCGTTTTGCTCTCTCACCCTATACGTAAAGATTGGATAGGGAAAAAGAAACTGAACGACTTTGAAGGCGAAGGAATCCCAAAGGCTGCCTCGGATATAAAAAAGGGAATCGGAGGGCACCTTGAATCCGTTGATCCCATTACAGGCAAAACCGTAGTAATGTTTTACGAACCTACGCGAACCGGAAATTTCGCTTTTGTACTTGTAGTCCCTAAAGAAGAAATGCTTGCCGGGGTTACTGATCTTCGGAACAAGCTCATTATAATTTCTGCAGTTTCAATTCTTTTTATGGCAGTCCTGGCTTATATGATTGCCAGGTCCGTAACAGGACCAATTGATAAAATTGTCAAAGATTTTAAGAGTATAGCTCAGAAGGTAGTTAAAGGCGAACTGGGAGTTAGAGCAGATACCGATGTTGCAGTAGATTTCAGGGAAATTCCCAAAGGTCTCAATGAGATCCTCGATTCCGTTGCTGTTCCTATTTTGGAAACCATGAGAGTAACCAATGCTCTTGCAAAAGGAGAATTGAAAGATAGAGTCAGCGTTGAGATGCAGGGGGAATTCAAAAAGCTTGGATATACCCTTGACAAATTCTCCGAGACCTTGAACCTGATTATCGACGACTCAAATGCAGTTCTTACTGCATTTCAAAAGAGTGATTTCAAACGGCGGATCCATATTCATGGACAGGGAGATTTCAAGCTGTTGACGGATGGCATAGAAGAAGCCAGGTGTTTCCTTGATAGAGCAAGATTGGAGCGGGAAGAAGCAGAAAAAGTCCTTAAGGATTATGCAACTGAACTTGAGCTTTCTAATAAACTTAAAGAGGAACTGGAGATAGTAATCAACAACAGCCCTGTGATTGTCTTTTTGTGGAAATATGAGAAAGGCTGGCCTATTGAATTCGTTTCGAAAAACATTATAAGGCTAGGCTATGATGTGGAAGATTTTACCTCAAATAGAATTCTTTACAGTAATATCGTCTGTCCTGAAGACATTGAGATGATGGAATCCGAACTTAACCGTAATGTGGAGAATGGCTGTATTGACTATACATCAGAATACAGGGTTCTCACAAAGTCAGGAGAAATTCGCTGGGTAGACGGAAGGACTGTTATCCAGAGAAATGCAGCAGGAGAGGTCCACCTCCAGGGGATCATCCTGGACATAACCGAACATAAAAAAGCTGAAGAAGCGCTTTTGCAGATGGAGGAAATCCGCAAAAAAGAAATTCACCACCGCATTAAAAATAACCTGCAGGTAATTTCCACCCTTCTTTACCTTGAGTCAGGAAATTTTACGGACAAAAGCGTGATCAATGCCTTCAAGGACAGCCAGCACAGAGTCAAGTCAATGGCTCTTGTCCATGAAAAGCTTTACCAGTCAGAAGATATGGTAAGTGTAGACTTTGCAGATTATATCCGGAACCTTGCTGACTACCTTTTGCAGTCATACTCCCTGGGCAACAGGAAAATAAGTTTAGAGCTTGATGTCGAAAGAGTTTTCCTAGGAATGGACACGGCTGTTCCCCTTGGAATAATTATAAATGAACTGGTCTCAAATTCCCTTAAACATGCTTTTTCAGATGGCAAAAGCGGAAAAATTAGCATCTGCCTCAAGAGGGAAGAAAACTGTAGACACGATTTCAGGAAGCTCTCTCCTGGTGCAAACCGTGAAATAATAGAAAATACTGATGAAAATGCCAATGCAAGAAAAACAAATGTGGGAAGCCCTGCGGAATGGTTTTTGCTCGTTATAGGGGATGACGGTACTGGCTTTCCTGAGGAAATCGACTTTAGAGATACTGATTCTCTTGGCTTGCAGTTAGTGACCAATCTTGTGAACCAGGTAGACGGCAGCATTAAACTTGACACGAGCAGGGGAGGAACAGAGTTTAAAATACGGTTTAGGGAATTAAAATATAAAAGTAAGGGTTAAGGTAAGAGTAAGGATTAAGGTAGATTTACAAAATAAAACTTAAGGTAAGTTGCAGAAATTCCATTGGAATTCGTTAAATAAAAGAAAAGTAAATCCAGAGCAGGGTCCTGTTTATAGGTCTGTTCATAATACATAACCCTGCCTGGGAACTGCAGTTTGTATTAGCAGTTAAAATTAAGCTACTTTTGTGGGGGTTTATATGTTGGAAGTTTTTGCTGAGGCTCTTCTTTATTGGGTTTTTTGTGATCTTTTTCGCTGAAAGGTCTAAATGCACGTTTTTTTATTGTGTTATCGAGCTCATACTAATTTAAGTCCGTTTTTACTTTAGTGATCATCTCAGATTCACATCCTCTCTGAGGTTTGTCCAATACTTTCGTTTTTCTATAACTTGTTGCACCTACATAACAGTTATATTTGTGGAGTAAATCCTCATATGTGGATACTATCTTTGATTTTTCCCTTTTTGAACCTCAACATTGAAGTTTGAGCCTTACTTTCGGGTAAGGGATCTGCATCTTCAGTATTACTGAAAGTCTCAGTGCTTACTGACAATTTTTTATATGCATTTAAATGTATTTAGCCCAACCCATAAAGTTTTCTCAATTACTTTGAGTCAGAGAATATGTCTTGAGATATTCCTATAGCATGAGAATTTTTAATGGCGTTAAACTAAGGAGTTTACAATAAAGCCAGATCTGGAGTTGTCAAATATTTCTGCATGATTCCTGGAAGACAAAAGCAAATCGGCAGAAAATAAAAAAAGTGAGAAAAAAGTTTAGAAAAGGTTGAATAGTTCTCGTAGTATCGTAAATAACGTATTTTATTGGGAAAGTCCCAAAAACTATGACATTTGGGGGATGTTACGGATCTCAGGTACATTGTAATATGTTTTGGGGTTCGGAGCAGAGAAAGTTCATCCAATTTCAATACTGTTTTTGATCCATTTATTACTGTTTTTACTTTCTTTGATCCATTTATTACTGTTTTTACTGCTTGGGAGCGCGGAGGGTCACGAATGCCCAGACTTTTAAGTCTGGGATGAAGTGAACCCTCGCAGGTTTTTCGATATGCACCTTAAAAATCAAAATCGTCACTTTTTTTAATATGATGTTTTTTTGACACCATAGCCACAGGCGGTTGCAGCCACCTATGGCTAGGATGTGATAAGCATTGGAATTGCGTAGTTTTAGCCATGGCTATGGTCAGATCACCTACCACATCGTATTGGCGCCTAAATACAGACTCAAAATATTCTACAACAAGAGAGTTAAAAAGGATTGCGAATCAATCTTCAAAAATATATGTGCCGAGAAAGGCTATAGAATACATGCCATGGAAATAGTAGAAGATCATGTGCACTTGTTTTTGGAATTCCATCCAAGCATCTCACTATCCAAGGTAATTCAACACCTAAAAGGAGGAAGTTCTTACAGATTGTTCAAGCTTCATCCTGAATTAAGGGAAAAATACTGGGGTGGAAGTCTATGGTCAAGTGGCAAGTTCTATAGATCAATTGGAAATGTAACTGCTGACACAATCAGGCATTATATTAATGATTCCCAAGGGAAACCAAAAAAAGAGATTAGATCGAGTAGAATAAAGAAATCTGGACAATTGAAGCTAAGCGATTTCTAACTTCCCCAGAAATCGGCGGACGGCCCGAAGCATACCCTACCTTTTAAGGTAGGGTGGCCGTCTGCAATTTGATTTTCTAGCTTAATATTCAAACCCTTCTCCTTTATTAGAAGATTTTTCAGTTAGCATTTTTAACCCATTTAATTGTTCTATCTAAAA
>CAZSVY010000207.1:0-4393 GCA_964610495.1 uncultured Methanosarcinales archaeon | reverse complement strand
GGAGGAGCATACTGCAAGGCAGATTTTGCATTCGTCGCAATAGTTCTCTTCTTCCGGCAGGGGCTCTGTTGGGATAAGCTCCGCGTCCGTAACTACCGATGCCAGTACAATTGCTGATCCGTATTCCTTTGTAATAATGTTCCCTGAATACCCGAAATGCCCTACCCCGGAGCGGACAGCCAGGTACCTGTGAGAAATTGGAGGGTGCATATCCTGCAGCCAGTTTTCCGAATCCTGTCGGTAGACGAAATTTGCAAGCTGAGGGACAGCTTTGTACCCGTACTGCTGCAAGAATCCTGCCATTTCAAGGGCTATCCCGTTGGCAAGGGTGGTGGTTCTCACCTTATTAGTGTCGAGGGATTTATGGTTCTCTTTTCTAAAGTAAGGTTCTATAAGGCTCTGGTCAAAAGCAAGGGCAAAAACGACTGCCGATTTTGCCCCTGGCAATACATATGTCAGGTCCGTGGAAGGAGGACCGCCTGTAAGGGTTTCGGTTGTTGCGATGCCCACTCTGAAGGCTCCAAGGGTCAGAGCCATCTCTTTAAGCTCTTCGGTTAGTTTCTCCATTTTCGATTTTTCAGTTTGTTCTTCCATTTTCGACTCCTCATGCAAATTAAATAAAAATATTTGATCTCAATGTAATTTATGTAAGACAACTGCTATATTCTTGATCGGCATTCAAATATACTAATTCCCTAAAAGTATAGTCCAATAACCTTTTCGAATAAATTTTTGCATAGTTTTCTTAATTTGGAAGGTTTGAGTTATAAATACGTGAAAATCAAACTATAGTAAAAGCAATAGAAAGATTTAATGGTGAAAAAATTACTAAAATCGATAGTGAAAAAATAGTAAAATTAACAAAAATTATTAGTAATAGCAAACTAGAAAAATTAGATAAGTTTGACTGAGAGAGTAAAAGCAGATGAAAGTGTTATCGTTTTTCTTTAACTTTTCAACTTTAAAGTTGCTATTTTTTCTCCTGTCATTCTTTTATTCCCTGTTTTCTATACATTTATATATTGGTTGTATCCTGGCTCTAACGCACAAATTGTACTTTTAAAATGCAGTTAATCATACAACTGAGAACATTCGAAAGTTTAAATATTATCTTCTCTAATTATGGTGCAAGCATTAATGGAGGACTCTACGATTAAAGAAGAGATCTGGATCGAAAAATACAGGCCTATCCGGCTGGACCAGGTGACAGGGCAGGAAGAAACAATCGAACGCCTGAAGTCCTATGTTGCAATGAAAAATCTTCCTCATCTCCTGTTTTCCGGGCCGCCCGGGGTCGGGAAAACAGCTTCTGCAGTCTCGATTGCAAGAGAGATTTTCGGGGAAGACCTCTGGCGTGAAAACTTTACCGAACTCAATGCGTCGGATGAAAGAGGCATTGATGTTGTCCGGACAAAGATCAAAAACTTCGCAAAAACTGCCCCTATGGGAGGAGCAGGATTCAAGATTATCTTCCTGGATGAAGCCGATGCACTGACTTCGGATGCTCAATCCGCACTCCGGCGGACAATGGAACGCTTCAGCAACAACTGCCGGTTTATTCTGTCCTGCAACTATTCTTCCAGGATTATCGAGCCTATCCAGTCCCGCTGTGCAGTTTTCAGGTTCAGGCGTCTTTCAAATGAGGCTATCAGGAAACGCCTTGAATACATAGCTAAAGACCAGGATTTATCCATCACTGAAGACGGATATGATGCTCTCGTTTACGTAGCCCAGGGAGATATGAGAAAAGCCGTGAATTCTCTTCAGGCTGCTGCTTTCGTAGACCCGGAAAAACCTATATCCAGGGAAACCATTTACAGAACTACGGCAACCGCAAATCCTGAGGATATCAGAAACCTGATCGAAACTGCCCTGCGTGGAAACTTCAGGGTTGCACGAAAGGAATTGAACAGGTTGCTCTACGAAGAGGGTCTTTCTGGGGAAGATATAATTGGACAGATTTACAGGGCTATCTCGGAAATGGATAACCGGATGATTCTGGATCTCGGGCTTTCTGAAAAGCGCATTGTCGAACTCGTTGATACCATAGGTGAGATCGATTTCAGGCTCACTGAAGGAGCTACTGAAAAGATCCAGCTCGAAGCCTTGCTCGCGCATTTTGCGCTTTCTAACACAGATTAAGGTTTGATGGGCCGGACTAGAGCTTCTCTACACTCCAGATCCCTCAAGAAAGGTTGAAATGGCTTTAATCCTGCCTTCTCTCAAAATAGGAACATACGCAAAATAAATCCTGATTACCATGTCTGTTGAAATAGCATTAGTAGAAATGTTGGGGTCTGTTCCCCACTGGTTTGCAGTTTTGATTCTGGGAGCTCTGCCCGTTTCCGAACTGAGAGGAGCAATCCCTATTGCGATGGGCATTTATGGAATGGGTCCCTTCGAGGCCTTTTTCTTCTCAGTGCTTGGAAACCTTCTTCCTGTAATTCCCCTTCTGCTCTTCCTTGAACCTGTCTCAAACCATCTCAGACGATACTCCATCTTTGATACGTTCTTCACCTGGCTTTTCTCAAGGACCCGCCGGAACAATACCGAGAGTTTTGAAAAATACGGACTCCTTGCGCTGACCGTCTTCGTAGCCATACCCCTTCCAGCTACAGGGGCCTGGTCAGGCTGTGCAGCGGCATTTGTGTTCGGGGTCAAGTTCAGGCAGGCGTTACCGGCAATTGCTGCAGGAGTAATGATAGCAGGAATTGTAGTAACTGCCCTCACTATGACAGGTATAGGTGTTGCAGATCTGATCATGGGAGTGTAATCCCCCTTCAGTTAAACCGCAACCGTTGGGCCGCAACCGTTGGGCCGCAACCGTTGCGCCGGTTGATCACGCCGGATAGGGCTTGGGGATTATAAGCATTTTCAACCACGCCGCAGTTAGCCGTTTTCGATCAAACCTTTTTTGAAAAGGTTTGCGTAAACCGTTGCGCCGGTTTATCACGCCGTTTTCCGGTTTTGATCAAACTTTTTCTAAAAGTTTGCGTTGCGCCGGTTGATTACGCCGTTACGTCGTTTTCGCTCAAGCCTTTTCTGAAAAGGCTTGCGTTTTTGATCAAACTTTTTTTGAAAAAGTTTGCGATCAAACATTTTTTTGAAAAAGTTTGCGATCAAACATTTTTTTGAAAAAGTTTGCTTCGAAATCTTCATATATTTTAAAAATATCAAATATATCATCGACGGAACAAATATAAATTTATGATTATATTTACAGCCAGCTCCTGCTTTTACAACTTCCTGTGGCTTACTCCCGTTGTCTGGCAGTTCTCTGGAAAATTTTGAGGTGACTATTAATGGCAAAGGCAGATAAGAAAAACAAAAAAATAGTTCAGTCCAAAAAATGCGTTGGGTGCGGCATCTGTGCTTCCGTTTGCCCTGTAAATGCAAAACTGATGAAGAGTGAAGATTTTGATCCTGAAACCGCTGAACTGGCAATTCGGATCCTGGACGGAGTGGCAATTATCAGTGATGAAATCTGTGTCCGCTGTGGAGCCTGCTCAAAGATTTGCCCTGTGGAATCCCTGACCGTAGTTGATCTGGAATCCGCAACCGCATAAGGAATCTTAAGTAAAAATAGGAAAATGCTGAGAACCAGCATTTTATTTTTTATTTTTATCCCCTAAGCAGGACAACACTGGTAAATAGCTGTTAAGGGGTATTCGGTCTTAACTTACAGCATTTCTTTTGCTAATTTTATATCTTCAGCTTTTACGGTTTTCCTGCCTGCGTGTTCTGCAAGTTTTATCGCTTCTCTTGAAATCTCAAGTCCGTATTCTTCCAGAATTTCCGTAAGGGCCATTCCCGCACTCTCACTAACTCTATGAGCACCTGCGGTTCTTATTAAACGCTCAATCGGTGCGAATGGTATCACTTTTGCCATATTATCCTCCAATCTACTTTTTTTGCTAATATATATCCTTCTAACTCCTGATTTTGTAATCAGATTCTATAAATAACTTTGCTTATATTGGGGTTTTTTACTTCCGATTCAGCTTTTAATACCTTTTTGTCCCTTTATTTACTTTCCAGAACTTCTTTATTTGTTTTTATTTATACCTCGAGTCCCGTCTCGCCCGAGTTCCGTCTCGCCCGAGTTCCGTCTCGCCCGAATTGCGCCTCGGGAGTACGCTGCCCTTTTCGCTCACTTCGTTCGCTCAAGAGGGCTAATTATAATAAAGATACTGAAGTGAGCTCAAGAGGGCTAAATTATGGCCAGATAAAACGGCTTTTTGGTTTATTTTGTGGAGTGATTTATAAAATTTTATAACTATCGACAGCCGGAAGATAGGACAGGGGAAACAAGGGCATTTTTTTCTCTTGATTTCCGTATTCCCTGTGGCTATCTCTTTTGGATTGGGGCTTCCTGTGAGGCTTTGTTATAATA
>CAZSVY010000206.1:0-3098 GCA_964610495.1 uncultured Methanosarcinales archaeon | reverse complement strand
AAGCTTCAGGATAATCTCTTCCTGGTTCGGGTGTTTAAGATCAAAACTTTACTTTCTGTCTTCTTTCATCTTCTTTTAATCCCTTCACAATCTATTCTGTTTCTTCTGCCCTCTTTCTGTATCTTCTATCCTCCTATCCTGTTTCTCTCCCTGCTTCCATTTTCTGCGGCCTTAATTTTGAGAGAAAAGTTTAATATGGATAGCTTCTATCAATAGTGCTGCACCGCGGGCTCGTGGGGTAGCCAGGATATCCTAATGGGCTTCGAAGTAAGATTATTACGAAGATACCCATTGACTCGTGTTCGAATCGCGGCGGGCCCGCTAACTTCATTTTATCTGTCTCCCCCATCCTGCGAAAGCGATGGATTCTTTTTTAGCCTATCTCTTTTAGAGACGCATCACACGATCCTACCATGGAGTCAGGCGGTAAACCTGGAATCTCTTACTATTGACGAGCGCGAGCAAAGAACGCTCCCGATGGTGGCGAAACTGAAAAGCTGGTACATACGCCGTTTTGTGAGTTTTCTTTATGACTTCTACCCTTTGCGCCACGTGGTATTAAGGAGATGCTTGAAGTCGTCTCAGGCTTTGAAGCGCTGTCCCTGTCTAGTGGTTCTGCCGCTGCTAAAGCAACATGACTCAACACTGGCTCTGGACAAAGCGAGAAACCCGAAAAGCAAGTCCCATGGGACCTGAGAAGACCATGAAATTTCTGGAAATAATTCACTTAACAAATAAGTTTTGGTGTTTGAAAATGTTTAAATTTATTTAAGAATCTCAAATCGGATTTCTGGATAATTATTTATCTTCTGAGTAAAATTCTATATCATGAGCTGGTACGGAATAGATGCAGCAGACAGAGCTCTCTCAAGGACAAGAAAAGCTCTTTTTGAACCTTTTGATTTCTGGAAATGGGTAAAACTTGCAATCATTATTTTTCTTTTAGGTGGGGCTACCTCGAATTACGGAGGTTCGACCAACTACAGGATGGGATCAGAAGACTTGGAAACTAATTTTCCGGTTATTGAGCCTGGCCAGATACCTGTATTTCCTTTTGGCACGGATGAGCTTGGGCTCAGTTATATCCAGTCTATATCTCTCTCGGCAATTATAATAGCAGCAATAGTTTTTATCCTTCTCTTAGCTTTGATTTTCTCTTATATTTCCAGTGTCATGGAATTTGTTTTTGTGGAATCCCTTGTAAGAAACGAAGTGAAATTCTGGGCTTATTCACGAAGGTTCCTGGAAAAGGGCTTTTACCTTTTACTGGTGCGTTTAGCCCTGGGGCTGGTATTTCTGGCACTCTTCGGAATAGCCCTTCTCCCCTTTATCCCCGCTATCCTCGAAAGTTTCTCAGATTTTGCCTGGCCTGCTCGGCTTGGAGGAATTTTCTGGATTGGTGGTGTAATTATTGTGCTGATCCTGCTCGGAGCTGCAATAAATTCCCTTTTAAGCCTTGCAATTCCAATTTCCATTTACCGGAATAAAGGCATTCTTTCGGCTTTCGGGCTTGTTTTCGCGAATTTCAGGAAAAGCTGGCAGGAAGTTATTATTTACTGGCTTATCAGGTTCGTGCTCGGGATAGGAGTAGCCATTCTTGCAATTTTCATGTTTGGGCTGATGATGCTGGTTTTAGGGCTTGCTTTCCTTATTTTTGATGCGGTTCTGTACTTCCTCTTTTCGTCCCTGGTATCGGAACCCCTTCTGTGGATACTCCTTATCCCCTTTATCGTTATAGAACTGACTTTGATCCTGGGAGCCCTGCTTTTCCTTAATGTACCCCTTGCCGTTTTCCTGAAATACCATCTTTTAAGTTTTCTTGAAGCCTGGTTTGCGGATGTGGATATTCCTTTTTTTGATGCCCCTGTCCCGGAACCTGAAACCGGATTTAATGAACCTGAGCCGAATTTTTGAGCTAAAAGACGGAAAATTTAGAGCTCTGAGCAAGTATGAAAGCTTAGGGCTCTGAGCCAAACTTTTAAAAGAAAAAGGGCGAAGCTCGGGGCTCTGAACCGCTGTTCGAGCCGATTTTGCAAGTGTTCAGGTCAGCTTTCAAGTAAAATTTAATAGCCGGCACCCTTTAACTCCCAGATAAAGAAACTGAGTTCAGAAGCCCTGTTTTTTTAAATATAATATAGTTCCTGAAACTAACTATATCCTGAAAATTGCCTCTCCGGGGCTCATCCGGAAAAGTAAAGATTGGGAGTTGAGAATAATGAAGCAGGAGTTCATTGAGAAGTATTATCTGGGCAAAGAAGTTGAAATTGATATTGGAGGAAATACCACATACAGGGGAATTGCCGCCGAAGTCAACGATGGGATCCTTAGCCTTAAGTGGACTATAAGAGAAGAAGGTTATACCCATATCGAGATCGAGAAAATCGCTGTAATATGGAAAACCCTTAGAGGTAAAAGATAAGAAGCACTATTAGAGTTGCAAACACAAATCCTCTTATACCTATCTTCCTCAAATAAACCTTTTAATGTGGGGAGAATTTTTCTCCTCTCTTTTCTCGCAGTAGCCTGTTTCTTTTAGTCCCTTAAACTCTTCCTGCCACAAAACTACAAGTATCTCCCCGGAAGCCCGCTTGACCACAACCGTTGAGCCACAACCGTTGCGCCGGTTGATCACGCCGGATAGGGCTTGGGGATTATAAGTATTTCTCAATCACAAGCGTTGCGCCGCTTGACCACGCCGTTGCTAGGGGTTTTCGCTCAAGCCTTTTTTGAAAAGGCTTGCGTTGCGCCGCTTGACCACGCCGTTGCTAGGGGTTTTTCGCTCAAGCCTTTTTTGAAAAGGCTTGCGTTGCGCCGGTTGATCACGCCGCTTCCGGGGGTTTTCGCTCAAGCCTTTTTTGAAAAGGCTTGTGAAAAGGCTTGCGCTACAATAAAGCTTAAATCAAGTACCGCAATTACTGAATAAATTGATTGGCGTTCGGAAGATCCGTTTCCTTCAGGACAGGCAAAGGTTTTCTTTCCCGAGTACGGATATTGTGTTCGTTAAATACTTATTTGAAGTTTAATATATAAGCGGCCGGTAGTAAAGTTTTACAACAGTCCACCGGTTAGAAATTCATTATCAATACTCATCGGGCAGC
>CAZSVY010000205.1:0-3343 GCA_964610495.1 uncultured Methanosarcinales archaeon | reverse complement strand
CTAAACAAAAAGAAGTACTATTCCAGTTTTATTTGTTCCCATTAATCTCTATTCTTCTTCACTCAAGGCTCGATTTAAGCTCTTCAGAGGTTTTTCTTCTGAAATCTTTTAAATTCCCTGGCTGATACAATAAAGGCATTTGTGGAGTCGGTTACAGGCACAGTGAGATTTCTTTTAATGAAACTATTCTTTAGTTCCCTTATATCCCTTTATTAAAGTTTTTTGCGGATTTACTTAAAATAATATGAAGGTTAATATGTTACCTCAGTTTAACATTTACTATTAATATTTACTATTTACATTTACTATTTACATTTACTATTAATCTACCAGGGTTTTTTAATCTACCATGGTTTTTTCAGGCCGGGCTGTCAGTTTCCAGGTGAGGAAACAGACCGACAGTCTGGATTCAGGGGAAACACATTATAGTGACAAATTTACAATTATAATGAGAACGAAACGGAAGGAGTTTACTCATGCAGTTGAAGCTGGAACATTTTAACATAAAAATAGGACAGCACAAAGTGTTGCTAAATATTGCCGATGCGAAAGAACTGGGGGTTAATCCGGGGGATAGGGTCCGTATCCGCGGGCATCAAAGCCTTTCTGCCATTGTGGACACAACGGATGATATGGTTCCTCCGGGCACGCTGGGAGTTTTTTCCGAAGTATTCGAGCACTTCCGGGATTGGGATAAACCGGTCGAAGTCGTTCCGGCATTCCGTTCAAAATCTGCATCCGTGATCAAGAAAATGATGGATAAAAGACCTATTGTGCAGGATGATATCAAAACGCTCGTAAACGATATTGTGGAGGAAAATCTCAGTGATATCGAACTCTCGGCTTTTATAACATCTTCTTATATCCACGGAATGACGGATGATGAGGTCGAATGGCTGACAAGGGCTATGATCGAGAGTGGAGATACGATCGAATTTGATACTCATCCTATAATGGACAAACACTCGATAGGAGGAGTGCCCGGAAATAAAATTTCTCTTCTGGTTGTCCCTATTATCGCTGCAAACGGGCTTCTCATTCCGAAGACGAGTTCCAGGGCGATTACAGGGGCAGGCGGAACTGCCGACCTTATGGAAGTGCTCTGTCCTGTAGAGTTCAGCTCCCAGGAAGTCAAAGAGATAACCGAAAGTGTCGGGGGTGCTCTTGTCTGGGGTGGAGCCACCAACATCGCGCCTGCGGATGACAAACTCATAAGGGTCGAATACCCTCTCTCCATTGATCCTTACTACCAGATGCTTGCCTCAATTATGGCAAAAAAGGGAGCTATAGGAGCCGACAATGTGGTAATGGATATCCCTGTCGGGCCAAGTACAAAAGTTCCAACTGTTCAGGATGGGCAAAAACTTGCAAGAGACCTGATTAACCTTGGGCACAGGCTTGGAATGAATATTGAGTGTGCAATTACCTACGGCTCCTCACCCATTGGAAGGAAAGTAGGCCCCTCGCTGGAAGTCCGGGAGGCTATGAAAGTGCTGGAAAGCATGGAAGGTCCAAATAGTCTCATTGAAAAGAGTGCCGCCCTTGCGGGTATCCTGCTCGAAATGGGAGGTGCTGCCCCGAAAGATCGCGGAAAGGAAGTTGCACTTGAAACCTTGCGGAGTGGAAAAGCCCTCGAAAAGATGAAACAGATCATTGAAGCTCAGGGAGGAGACCCGAACATTACATCCAATGATATTCAGGTGGGGCAATACACAGCGGATATCTTTGCTTCTGCAGACGGGTATGTCATCGAATTTGACAATAAATGGATAATTGAGATTGCCAGACTTGCAGGTGCTCCTAATGACAAAGGGGCTGGAGTTTCTATCCATAAGAAAATGGGCGAGTCAGTTAAAAAAGGAGACTCGATCCTTACGATTTATGCCGAAAAAGAGTTCAAGCTTGAAACCGCATTGACAACGGCCCAGAGAACAAACCCGATAGTTGTTGAGGGCATGCTTCTGAGGAGAATTCCCGGAACTTATGGGTTCCAGTAATCCTCTCTCATTTTTTTCAGTGAAATCCTTTAATACCTTGCAGGGTTTTAGCACGAGCATGAAAAGGATTGTTTTGCTGCGCCTTGGGCACCGGCCGGAAAGGGATAAAAGAATCACCACCCACGTGGGCTTAACTGCCCGGCTGCTCGGTGCAGAAGGTATGCTCCTTGCCTCGGACGACCCCGGGATAGTACAGACGCTTGAGGATGTCGTCAGGCGCTGGGGCGGGGATTTCTATGTTAAGAATAACGTCAATTTTAAGCAGGAAATCCGGGAATGGAAAGCTACCGGCGGAAAAGTCTGCCATCTTTCGATGTACGGGGTCAATCTGCCCGACGTCACTGACGAGCTTAAAAGTTGTGAGAGGCTTATGATTGTGGTAGGAGCAGAGAAAGTCCCTCCGGAAATTTACCAGCTTGCTGACTGGAATGTTGCAGTTGGAAGCCAGCCCCATTCCGAAGTTGCGGCGGTTGCGATCACCATGGACAGGATTGCAGATGACGAGCCACTTGAAAGGAAGTTTCCAGATGCCGAATTGACAATCGTGCCTGCTGAAAGGGGTAAGCAGGTTGTAGAAAATATCAGGGACTGAGCCGACATAAAGGATTAAGCCAAATCCTTTTTCGCTTTCTTAATTTTCGCTTTCTTAATACTTAGTCCTTTAATTCTTCAGAATTTCGGTTTAAATTCTTAGGAATTTCGGTTTAAATTCTTTAGAGTTTTTGTTTCAGTTCTTCAGAATATTTGTTTGAATTCTTAAAATATTTATTTAAACTTCTCAGGATATTTTATTTCCTTCTAATTTGTTAGCTTTCCCGCTTTTTATTCTCTTACCTGTGTTTTTAATGGCAGATTTCTTTTAATAATATAATATAATATAATGTGATCAAATTTATTATTACGATTTATAAGAAAAGTGTTAAATATAAGTTCTACATAAATTAAAATGTCTACAGACAGACAAGTTCCTCCTGCTAAAGCAGTATCCGGATTCTTCCGTTTCCGTTCCGCCAGAAGGGGATAATAGGTAGGTGTGAACTCATAACGGTTCCGGAAAATTGTGTTAAGACCCGGTACATGGATGCAGGGGCGGAAATATTTTTTTTGGTTAAATTTCTCGCTTTCCCGGGCATCCTATCCGGTGATTTTTATCTTTTTATCCCTTTCACATCTCTTAATCGAATAAACCTGACCTTTGTCTGAGCTTGGCAATTGCCTGAGCCTGGTCCTTATCCGGATAAATTTCAGTCCTTACTGAATAATTTTTAGTTTTTAATTGAATAGATTTCAGTTCTTTACTGTGTAAACCCCAGTCACGATTTTTTAACTTCACCATACATTCTGAG
>CAZSVY010000204.1:0-9590 GCA_964610495.1 uncultured Methanosarcinales archaeon | reverse complement strand
ATTATTCGTTTTCACAGGCAAGATCAGGCAGGTTGAACCTGAGGTTTAAGGCGAACCAATCAAAGTGAGGAAGCTGAACTGAAACGGATAATGGCAGGACAGAAAATTTGCGATATCATTTCAGACTGATGGTTCCGCAGGTGATTGCAGCAGCTTTAGAGCTGCCGACATCAAAGTGCTCAGGCCGGTGAAAGAGGTTCAAAGAGCTTGTCGCCCGAGCCAGTTGACTGAAACATACACAAGCAGAGAGATATTGGCATCATAATTAAGGAAAGGAGATTCTCATGAACTTAACTCGTCGATTCTTAGCAGAGTTCATAGGTACCTTCTGGCTGGTTCTTGGCGGTTGCGGCAGTGAGTTCTGGCGGCTGGCTTCCCCGAGCTGGGCATCGGCTTTGCAGGCGTCGCCCTGGCATTCGGACTGACCGTCCTGACAATGGCTTATGCTATTGGGCATATCTCGGGCGCCCACCTCAACCCCGCTGTCACTATCGGCCTTTTTGTAAGTGGCCGATTCTCCGCAAAGGATATCATCCCGTACATTATTGCACAGCTGGCAGGAGCAATCATTGCAGCTTTCGTGTTATGGCAGATCGCCAGCGGTCAGCCCGGTTTCAATCTGGTTGAAAGCGACTTCGCGGCTAATGGATACGGGGAGCACTCGCCCGGAGGGTACTCGTTATTTGCAGCGCTGATCACTGAGCTCGTGATGACCTTTATGTTCCTATTCATCATTCTCGGCTCGGCCGATTACCGGGCCCCATCGCATTTCACACCAATCGCCATCGGGCTTGTACTGACCCTTATCCACCTGATAAGCATTCCGGTGACAAATACTTCAGTGAATCCGGCCCGCAGCACATCGCAGGCATTATTTGTCGGCGGATGGGCAATTCAACAGTTGTGGCTGTTCTGGATAGCGCCAATCGCTGGAGCGATTCTGGCTGGCTTCATTTATCGTTTTGTTGGCCGTGACACCGAATCGAGGTTGCGAGAACGTCTTAGCGCTGAATGAGGGTTGCAGAAAGAAGGTCTATTACAATTCGGGGTAGCGGTTGTGTCGGCGGGATCAAGCATTATATGCTGTCCCTGACTGACCTGAAGTCGATTGTAATGTGGACATCCTCGACCAGTTCTATAGTTTGACCTCCCGGAAGTCTGAAGCGGCAGCTCTATGCGTTTCAGCCCGAGAAAACCTGGGAGAGGCAAATGTTCCGCTTAACAGCAGCTTTTAATCAGCGATAACTTTTCAGAAGGCTCTCCAGAAAAATCCAGACTTTTTCAATGGAAGGAATGAAAATCCTTTCCGAAGGGCAATGCGGATCTTTGATCGTCGGCCCTAAAGAAATCATTTCCATACCCTCATGTACCGAACCGATTATCCCACACTCAAGCCCTGCGTGAATCACTTTAATCTCAGGTTCTCTTCCAAAAGTTCCGGTGTAAACCTGCCTGCACTTGGAGAGCAGTTCGGATTTCAGGTCGGGTTCCCAGGCAGGATATCCGGGTTCATGTTCAATCCATGCGCCTGCAAGCTTTGCCACGGCTTCCACCTTTCCTGTAATTTCAGCCAGCCTGGGATTATTGGAACTGCGCTGGCTTGATACGATCATTATTTCATTTTCAGTCGTCCTTACCGTTGCAAGGTTATTTGAAGTTTCGACAAGCCCCCGAATAGTTTCCGACATCCTGTAAACTCCATGCGGCAACCCCAGGAGCAGTTCTATCAGCTTTTCTTCGGTCCCTGCCGAAATGACCCGGATACGGGAGACTTCTTTTTTTGGGGCCCTGTCCCCTGCACCTTCAAAGCTTATTTCTTCTCCAATCGCTTCGAGATTCAAAATAAGGCCAGGGTCGGTTTTTGCATATTCAGCCTGAAACGCCTTCCTGAGACCTGAAACGGCTTCCTCGGCTTCCTCGAGCTTTTCCCTGCGGAGTGCAATAAAGGCCTCTGCAGTACTGGGAATTGCATTATGGACACTGCCCCCGTTTAGCAGGATAAGCCTCAAATTTTCTGCTCCGAGCCTGTCCCTGAGCCCTGCCAACGCCAGGGAGAGCATCTGTATCCCGTTTGCGCGCTGTTTGTTGATCTCAACCCCGGAATGCCCGCCTTCCAGCCCTTCAACCGATAGCCTGAAAAACCTGAATAAATTTTCTTTTTTAAAGTCAAGCAGTTCCCACTCAACAGGGAGCGTAATCAGCGAATTCTGCCCGCCTGCGCATCCTATTACAAAAACGCCTTCATCCTCGGAGTCAAGATTCAGAAGCACCTTCCCTTCAAAGAAACATGCCTCAATTCCTTTTGCCCCTGTCAAGCCTGTTTCCTCGTCTACCGTAAAAAGCAACTCAAGCGGCGGATGCCCGATTTCTCCTGTCTTTCCTGCTTCTGCCATTACAAGCCCGACTGCAAGTGCAATCCCATTGTCCGCACCTATGGAAGTCCCATCTCCCCGCAGCCATTCCCCATCATAAACGCATCTTACAGGATCTCTGGAAAAGTCGTGCCTGGAATCTTTGCATTTCTCGCAGACCATATCCATATGCCCCTGTAGAATAAGCGTGGGAGAATTCTCATATCCGGCCGTTGAAGGGACTTTGATGAGCACATTGTTTAAGGAATCGGCTTTTACCTCAAAACCTCTGGATAGGCCCCACTCCTGCAGCCAGATGGAAATCTGGTCTTCATGCTTTGAACGTCTCGGGATTCTATTGATCTCTTCAAAGACTTCGAGGATTTGTTGAGTTTTCGGGTGCATAGGGATCATTTTTTAGTTTTCTTTCGGGGTTGTTTTTCAGGATTATGGTGTAGGGTTGTTTTTCAGGGTTATAGTGCAGGGTTGTTATTAGTTTATGTACTGAATCATGTATTTTTAAACTTACTGAAAAAACCGTCATGTAGTTTGAATAAGTTTGAATAATATCTCAAAGCTATTTAGAGATCCAGTTAACAGGCCAGCTAAAAAAATCAATTGCGCAATATTGACAGACGTATAAGTTAAACAATATTAAAGTTAAACAATATTAATAAAAATATATAAACATCTGAGAAGCGTCGAATAGAAATCGAATTTAATAACTGCTTATATAAATTGACCTGAATTAAAAAGAGGTTATACTAAGCTGCCTGAACTAAAAGAGTTATACTAAATCACCTGAACTAAAAAACAGATTATTCCAGGTCATTTAAATTAAAGAACGGGCGTGTAACAACGCCCTGTACCTAAGAATAAAATGGCTTTCCTGCGTCTGAAATTAAAAGATGCCACAAAGTGCCCCTCAGGAGATTATATCAGGGATGCGGCATCATTTTTCCTCTTTGCGAAGCCATTTGACTTTCTGTGCGTTCGGCTAACTGACGCTTAAACTGTTTGACATTTTTAGCCTGATCCCGCTCAGCCAGCTCACGCCTTGCTTTGCCGACTACCTCTTCACTTGGCACGCCAGCTCCATTCATCTTCCACTGGAACTTAAAACTGGACCATTCATCGGTCAGTTCGCTGAACCGCCTGTACTCCATACCAGAAGGCATGAGGTCAAGCTGCTCATCAATTACTTTATTTACATAGTCTTTATTCGGTTCGAAAACGACCAGCGGTTCGATAACATCAGCCTGTACGACGTCTCTGATATCCCGTCCCTCATACTTTTCAAGAAGGCGGGCACAGCCCTCGAAGTGCGAGATTTCCATTTTTGCGAAATTCTCCCAGATACTTTTTATCCTGGGATCGGTTTCGGTCTGTGCGCAGGAGAAATAGATATAGGCTTCACAGAGCTGCATAAGTGCAGACTTTTCGAGCATTGTTTCCCGCGGATCGCCGAGTAACCCATACTGAGTCACATGCTCTTCTTCGACGTCGGCAATCTCGGAGTAAAGCTGCCTTGCAAGTTCGTCGGAATACATGTTCCCGTGAGTCTTGTAGAAAAGCTCGGTCTGTTGCTCGCCTGCAACAATGGTGAGATAATTCATTTTGGTTTTGATATCAGCCGTATCTTTATTGTAATGCTCTCGCATGGTGTCGTCAGGGTGGCGGTGGTGGGCAACGGTTGGTCTTCCGGCTTTTACCTCGGTCTTGCCCTGAACGATAGACTCAGGATCGCCACCTTCCAGATAATCATAAAGGCAACTGTAGCGGTAAAGGTGGTCGAAATCTTCAAGCAGGGCGAAGTCCAGCGTCTGCTTCACATATGGATCAGGCTCGTTTTTGGCAAGGTTTGCAGTGAGATCGACAGCTACCTGTTCATAGCCAAGCGTAGTCTCTACAACACTCTGATTAGCCGGATTTAGCCAGTCGACCGTCTGCTGCTGCATGGAATCAACACGCCTCATAATTGCCATCTGCCGTTTAATCTCAGGATCGACAGTCATCCGCTCCATAGCATGGGACATGAGAATCGAAGCATTCTCAATCCCATTCATCAGAATCACCCGGGTCCGGGTGTATGCATCGACCGATTTCTTATCATAAGGAGGTTTGACTATCTCCTTCCAGTTCATAAACTGTTCTTCTATCGGAATACTATCCATTTCAAAAGGTCTGAATTGTGCCATTACTATTTCCCCCAGATTTTTACCAGCTCTGACTCTTTGCGCAGTATCAGAATCAGTATAATTCCAGCTGCCTGATACAGAATTCCACAAAGAGCAAGGCCTTTCACTTTTGCCAGAATATCTTCTCAGCAGAGTACCCCACATATCTGCAATATTTCCCGCCTTAAGCTCCAGTGACTCCGGCTGCAGGCAAGGTGACTGACATCTAGCTGGCCCTTTTTTAAG
Source organism: uncultured Methanosarcinales archaeon (assembly GCA_964610495.1). Taxonomy (GTDB): domain Archaea; phylum Halobacteriota; class Methanosarcinia; order Methanosarcinales; family Methanosarcinaceae; genus Methanosarcina. The sequence continues at coordinate 4,816 of CAZSVY010000204.1, read as the reverse complement.
TTATATTAGTAGGATATCTATAGATCGGATATATATAAAAATAAATCATATATTAATTTCAACATGAGTATGTCAGTTTCAATATAAAAATAGTAGTCGAAGCAGTCGAAAACTGTAAAATGGATAAAAACAATATAATAAATAAAAATGCATGATATTAATTATTAATTCCAGCTTAAATAACGATATATAAGATTAATATATTAATTCCAACTTATAATAATGATTTCAGGCCTGATGGTTTGAATAGCGACAGCCTATCAGACCAGGGAATAGGGCAGAGAAATTCTAAAGGGGCGGGGGTAGATTTAGCGTGCCGGATACATCGGATATGTTGATTTTCTGGACTGTAGTTATGGTGCGTTTCTTTATACCGCTCGCCATCCCTAAATACCCTCTTCCCGGCGTACTTGCCTGCCTGATCCTGGACGGTATCGACCAGACGATCTTCCAGCTGTTTACGAGCCTGCCCCTTGAAGGCTACCAGAGCTATGATAAAGCCCTTGACAATTATTACCTGGCCATAGCATATCTTTCAACCATGCGAAACTGGTCAAACCTCTTCGCCTTTAAGATAAGCCGCTTCCTTTTCTATTACAGGCTGGTTGGTGCAGCTCTTTTCGAGCTAACACACCTGCGGGCGATATTGTTTATTTTTCCCAATACCTTTGAATATTTCTTTATTTTTTACGAGGCAGTCCGCCTGAAATGGAACCCGATAGTGCTCACAAAAAACAAACTGATCACTGCTACAGCCCTCATCTGGATCTTCGTAAAACTGCCGCAGGAATACTGGATTCACATTGCTCAGTTGGACACTACCGACTGGATCCGGGCAAACCCCTCAAACGCCCTCATCCTGATCGCCTATGCAATGTTCTTGCTCGGCCTGGCGTGGTGGCTCTTACGGGATCTGCCTCCAATGAGACCTGGCTTTGAGATTACAGCCGACTCTCTTCCTGTTGCCCCAGAAGAGTCTTCCGGGCAAGGAAGCAGAACTAGTCTTACGGTACTTAATTCTGCAGAACGTTTCTTCAATAACGCGCTTGTCGAAAAAATAGCGCTGGTATCTCTCCTGAGCATAATTTTTGCCCAGATCCTTCCAGGGGTACGTTCAACCAACCTCCAGCTGGCGATAGGTATGGCTATTATTATAATAATAAACACCGCATTGAGCCACTGGCTTTCCAGGCGCGGGAATCAGTGGAAGTCTATTATCCAGGAGTTTATAGTTATGTCCGCCGTGAACCTCGGCATAGTCCTTGCATTTGACTACCTGCTGCCCAGGTACGGCGGTTCAATCAATCTTTTAAACACGCTATTCTTCATCCTCCTCCTGACCCTGAATGTAACGCTCTATGACAGGTATCGGGCGGCCTACATCAGGAGAAACCCTGAGAGAAGCAGTTGATTCCGGAGGATAAAAACGTTTGAAGTCTCGTGAGAAATATAAATGTGAAATATTATAAATTAAAGAAAGGTATTTTAGAATAAAGGTATTTTAGGATAAAAGTATTTTAGAAACAACTTTTCAAGCCGGATAGGAAATGACGATATCTGACCCGGTTGAGTGCCGGGAAAGGAGGCAAACTTCGTAATGCCGGAGACATCGGATCTGCTCATTTTCTGGGCTGTAGTTGTGGCTCGCTTTCTGATACCGCTTGCCATTCCCAGCTATCCTCTTCCCGGCATTATACTTTCCTTAGTCCTTGATATGGTAGACCAGACCATATTTCAAGAGTTTACGCACCTGCCTCTGGAAGATTACCAGGGCTATGACAAGGCTCTCGATATTTATTATCTGGCAATTACCTATCTCTCAACTCTGCGCAACTGGTCAAATTTCTTCGCCTTCGAAGTAGGCCGATCCCTTTTTTACTACAGGCTGGTCGGAGTGACCCTGTTCGAACTAACACACCTGCGCCTGCTCTTGCTTATTTTTCCAAATATCTTTGAATATTTCTTCATTTTCTACGAGCTCGTCCGCCTGAAATGGGACCCGAGGATACTTACGAAAGACAAATTGATCACTACTGCCGCGTTTATCTGGATCTTTGTCAAATTGCCGCAGGAATACTGGATACATATTGCCAGGATGGACACGACGGACTGGGTGAGAGCCAATCCTCCGAATGTGATAATCCTGATTGGCTGGGCTGCTCTCCTTATTTTCCTGGCCTGGTGGCTTTTACAGGACCTGCCCCCTATGCGGCCTGGCCTGATAGTTGCCGCCAGTTACAGGAATTTCCCGTATGACAGCCCTCAGGCCAGGAATATGAGGGATAATTATACGAGTCAGAAATTTTTCGACGACTTCCTACATTACGAACTGATCGAAAAGATTGTACTCGTTTCCCTGCTGAGCGTAATTTTTGCCCAGATTCTTCCGGAGGTCCGGGCAAGCAGCCTTCAGGTTGCAATCGGCTTATCGCTTCTTATTATAATAAACACCGAACTCAGCCAGTGGCTTGCCAGGCGCGGAACCCGCTGGAAATCGATAATTCGGGAGTTCATAGTAATCTCTGCCGTGAATTTCGGGATTGTGCTCGTATATGACTTCCTTATAATCAGACTCGGCGGTTCAATTAACCTTCCTGACACTTTATTCTTTATTCTTCTCCTGACCCTGAACGTAACTCTCTATGACAGGTATCGGCGGTCGCAAATCTGGAGCCAGGCAGCGACAGTTGTTTTTGCCTGGTCAAAGCAAACGGATTGAAAGGCTGACCAGGAGAAAAATGATAGTAACAAGACCATGAAAAAAGCGTCCCAATCTCAACCCATGCCTGAAAAGCTCAACCCGTGCCTGAAAAACAAAATGAATGGAAATAACTGCAAAGAATGATTCCGGATTAAATGATAGCCTTTTATTTACTCTATCTCCTTCAGCCTGTAATAAGTGTCTAATATTTTGACTGTATTCTCAGAAACCCGCACCTTTACGTCCTTTCCCGGCCTGAAAAACGCAAAATGGTGAATCTCACTTCCCGGTTCTGGCTCCCCCTTCGCCTCAATTTTGAAGACCTTAGACGCATGAAACTTGAAAAGATATCTCACATCGTATGCCCGAAGCCCTGTCTCTTCCCGAAGCTCCCGAATCGCAGCTTCGATGCTAGCTTCCCCTTTTTTCGGTTTTCCTCCGGGGAGCCGGTAGTAAGACCCGGAACTGCTTACCAGCAGGATTCCTTCGTCGGTTTCAACTATTACCGAGCCTCTTCGATTGTCGTATGCGCTGGGAATACTTTCACCCTCTTTGAAAAGGTTGTGTTTTACAGGTTCAACAATATTGATAGGGACTTATTTTCGGAAATACTTAAATCTTTAGTGAATGGGCTGCTTCCCTTCTTCGGCCCCGACCAATGGAAATTTCTATTTTTCTTTCAAGTTATCAATAATTTAAGTTATCAATTCAACTTTCCTAACCCATATATCAATAAGCTGTAAATACGTAAATTCATCGTCCTGTATTTTTACATCCTAAAAATGCAATATAGCCTTCCAGCATATTTACGATTCTTATGCCGGGGACAGCCGCAGCATCTATGAGGCAGTAGCCTGAGAGCAGAATAATGGATTTATTTTACACTCATAGCCACTTATAAGCAAGATCGAAATGCCAGATGTCCATCACGACAACGTTCACAAATACCTTGAACTTTTTATTTTGAGAACTCTTCATTAATCACTGTCTAAATAACTTATTTTAGTTTGTTAAATCCAGTTCTCATAAGTCTGCATAAGCAGTCCGTTTTTACAAGCCCTTCTTTTTACAGGTTAGAATCCAAATTACACGATAAAATACACCTGTGGCACGATTCAAGTTTTCAGGGGTTACAGGGATAGTATTCCTGTGGAATGAGGCGCAGCTTGAACAATTATTAAACTGGAGAAAAAAATTAAATATGATGAAGAGATTATATAAGTTTATGGAAACACAGTTCAGAAAAGATTTGATCTCAGCACTTGGTTGGCTTGCTCTCTGGATTATTGTCAGAACTTACGTAAACGCCTGTGCACCCTGACTTCAGGAGCCTGAAAAAGAAATCCTGACTAATGAAGCTGCAAAGACAATTTTTTGATGAAGCCGTCGGATTTGTCGAAGCCTCAGGATAACAGATATAATACACAGATAAGAGAAATAACATACAATTTTTTATATTTAAAATTCGATTTACCCCCGATGGCAGCCTTCTGGTCAAGGTCCAGAACCCTTGGCGCAAAACATAAGGGATTTTCCTGGCGGATAGACGATCGAGGGAACCTTTTCATAAAAAGGAAATTCAGAAATAATCGTTTTCCCAGAATAGATAAGATTAGCTGCCGCCATCTGGACAGGCTCTGCGAGTTCATGCAGGATGGGGAATGGAAAGCTCTTGCGAACGGCGCTGCAAACCTGTGCATGGGAACGGAGAAGGACGGCATCGGGAAATTCCTGTACAAGCTCCGCCCGGAAGTATCTTATGCCCAGCTTTCAAGCCAGCTGGGAGCTATTTTTTACCAGGCTGGAGTCTGGGAATGGAATGAGCAGAAAAGAGGAATGAAATTCCTGTTGCTTTCGGAGAGCTGGCAGGAAAAAACAATCGAGTATTACAGGGATTCACTAAACCCAGAAAATGAAGCCACTTTTCTTGATAATATGCTTGAGCCCGCGAAAAAAGAAAAGCCGGAGAACCAGCGAAAGCAGGAAGGGCAAATTGAAACAATTCAGAAAACCGGGCAGATGAGACTTTCGGCTTTTTTCCGGAATTAAGGAAAAAATAAAAGAAAAATTCAGAAAAAGAAGATTTAAACACAAAGAATAAAAAAATTTAAAAGA
>CAZSVY010000203.1:0-2878 GCA_964610495.1 uncultured Methanosarcinales archaeon | reverse complement strand
TTGGTAAGGCCTCCGGGGCAGTTTTAAATCGCATGAAAGCAATTTAGGACGAAGATAACATGATGATGAGAGATAAGGGAAAACTTGTAATCTGGCCAGTATATCTCGACCAGACAAAGTCAAGGAGCAGCGGCAGAATTATCTCCCGGAAAAATGCGATAAAGGAACCGCAACTTAACGAGATAAAAGAAGCAGCCCGGCAGCTTGGCTTGAATCCCGAAGTAGAGCCTGAAAAAGCCTATCCCAAGTCCTGGTGGGAAGTAAGCGGGAGAGTGCTCATAGATGATAAGGGTCCAAAATCCGTTATTGCAAAACAGATAGCCTTAGCCATAAAAAAGATGCGAGGCCAGGAGAGTCCTGCCAAAACTTAAAATTAACATTGTATTTTAACAGAGAGGAAAGAGGATTTTGAGAAATCCTGACAAATTTAAAAAGCCCCTGGCGTTTTGAGAATTTCCTTGTCTGGGCTTCGGGCAGCCCTTACAACTCCAGCTAGCCTTTATTTTAGTTTTTTATAAGGATATCTCATTTCTTTTCCGCAACGCTGGCAGGAAACAACGATATACCCTTCCTTCAGCCTGTAGCGGGCATTCTTTCCGGGCACGAGAAAAGCATAGCAGTGTTTGCATATCCTGCTTTTTATCTCTCTTGGAATACTCATCCGGTTTCTCATAGAAATATTCCTGATAAGCTGCACGTAACGCTCGCTGCGGTCAGGATGTTCTGCATGCTCCCTTTTTGCAAGCTCGAAAAGCCGCCACATGCGCTGGGTTGCGATTACCTGAATCAGGTTTTTCTGCTGTTTTCTTGCGATTCTAGACATGGGTAGACCGGTCCTGCGTTTTCATATCGAAATTCGATTTTTGAAGTTTCTTTAAAAATCGAAATCAGGAATCAAGAATAATCACATTGATCTCCGGATTCTTGCCGTGTACAAGGGCTTTAAACTTTTCGGGATCTCCTTCCGTTACTCCTGGTTTCCCATAGTGCATCGGAATCACGTCTTTTGGGGAAATGGCTGCAGCTGCACTTGCCGCCTCCTCCTCGTCCATTGTATACGTCCCCCCTATAGGCAAAAGGGCGACGTCGGCCCTGATACTTTTCATTTCAGGGAAGAAATCGCAGTCTCCTGCGTGATAGATCCGAATTCCTCCAAGTTCCACTATATACCCCACTCCAGATCCACGGGGATGATAAGGTTTATCGAGATTATAAGCCGGAACTACCTCAATCCGGGTTCCTTTGATTTCCAGCCCATCGGCCAGCACATCTCCCTCCGCAATCCGCCTTGCGTCCCCCTTGAATTGAAGAGATAAGTTTTCAGGGATCAGGGTGGTTGAGTCCGACCGCCGAACCTTTCGGATATCGTCAGGACTGCAGTGGTCAAAATGCTCATGGGTGATCAACAGGATATCGGCTTTATCATCAAAAGCCGGCTCTTCACTGAGGTCATAGGGATCGATATAGATCTTTTTTCCGTCCCCTTCAAGCAAAAAACCAGCGTGACCCAGCCATCGAATCTTAACACTTCCAATCTTTACACTGTTCATTTCAGACACCTGCGGACTCCATACTTTAGCTTGTGAGAAGACCTTATAGAAAGATTATTTCATGATTATATTTATAGAAGGATTGTTTTAGAAGGATTGTTTTGCGATTATATTAATAGTATCCGATAGTGTTGACTCTGTTTTCAAAGAGAAAAAGAATCCTTAAGCAGGCTAAGTAAACTCCGGGTTTAAGCCGTATTAAATAAATTCTTGATTTAAGCCATTATTAAGTAAATTCTTGCTTTAGGTAGTACTTATAAAAGAAAGCAGTACTCATAGAAGAATTACGAAGTTTAAGAAAGTTTAAGAATTCCTGACCTGCAGGCTGGCTACCTTTCCTTTTTGACAAAACTCGGCTCGAGCACTCGATCATAGATCATTTTCTGCATATAACACACAATCGGTAATTTGATTACCACTGCTTCTCTTTTGTTTCCTGCACTGTGGACCCCGATTGATACCTTCCCATCGGCAATCATAAAGAATTCTTCGTTATACTGGACCCCCTCAATTACAATGTTATTCAGGAACTCCGTAAACTCTTTTGTCGTTTCCCTGAATTCAAAAGGCAGTGACCTGAACCTGTCCAGTTCATTAACTATAAAAATCAAATTGCAGGTTTTCTCCAGTTTTTTTAGTTCGGCTTCGAAATCCTTCAAAAATTCAGGGCTGGACGAGAAAACAATCAGTTCTTCCTTTACCCCGGCCAGGATTTCACGTATCCGGTTCTTTATTCCCCAATCACTCTGGATGCACCATACAGGAGAAGTCTTCGGTAGCTCATAACTCAGCTCGTTGAGCTGGTCAAGAGTTTCGATTGCGCAGTTGATGAATTCGTCTTTTATTTTCCCGATTACCTGCTTTGGATCAACTGCTCGGAAATAAGTCGGAGACCCCTGTCTCACTTCAAGATAACCTTTTTTAGCAAGTACTTTAAGAATCTCATAAATTTTGGCTCTCGGCACATTTGTAAGCTCATGAATCTCTCGGGCTGTAGCTTCTCTCAAACTGACAAGCCCTACATAGGCTTTGGCCTCGTTTTCAGTTAGTCCTAGCTTCTCAAGGTTACGAATTAACTGAGGATTAATCTGCGAAAACATCTGTTACCCCTAATGTAACAATAAACTTAAATCTTTTCTGTCTATATACGTCAACAGACCTAAGCTACTAAAAAATTTGCCGCACAATAGAATAAAAATAAGAACGTGTGTTGGAAGTATGTTATATACCTTGAATAATAAGCCTCCAGCCCAAAGAGAAAAAAGGCACGTTGAGAACATGCATTCAGATCTAAATTGGACTCCATATTAAAAACTATGAGGGGAATC
>CAZSVY010000202.1:0-4598 GCA_964610495.1 uncultured Methanosarcinales archaeon | reverse complement strand
TCAATAATGCTTTCCTGCAGTTTTTGCGGGATAGGCTGGATACCTGATCTTTCAAGGTTTGCGTTATACTTTTCAAGTGGCATCCCTTCATTCCATAGAGCTATTTCCTGGATGTAGATGGCTGCAAATGTGGGGGACGAGGCAAACATGATATGATTTGCAAGGATCGATTTCTTCATCTCATTGAGGTCTAAGAGATAGTCGGGATCAAGGGCAAGGTCTTTTGCAAGTTCCAGGGAAGTATTTCCGCACTGGACAATCCTTTTCGCCGTTGCAGGCACAACGCCTGTAAAGCGGGCTTTTAGAGGGTCTACATACGTTCCGCTTGCCCCGCACATGTACATCGTTTCCAGGTCTTCGTAAGCTATCCCTGCCTCATGCATCAGGGTCAGGTGACCTGCTCTCAGGGCTCCGAAGGCTTTTCCGGCTTCTACTACATCTTCATCCGTAAACGTGATCTCCTTTCCCAGCCGAATTTTATTGCCTTCAATATGAGGGGGCTTTATTATGCCAGTTACAAGCCCTGCATACATAAGGGCAATTACTCCCGTGCCTGTAATTCCCTTTGCAGGGTATCCGGTGGCTTTGAAAGTCCCGTTGCGCAGGTCGATCCTTGGCCCTTCTACCAGCCTGAGTTTTTCATCAAGGACAAGCGCTTGCCAGCCTCCGGAAAGCTTCAGGTCGGCAATTGCTCCGGGTGTTGCCAGCATTCCTTTGCTGATCTGCTGTCCTTCGATAACAGGGCCTGCAGCAGCCGATCCTGTGTATATTCTGTCGCCTACCTTCAGGGCCATCTCGGCATTTGTCCCGTAATCCGTAACCATGCACGTTTCGGGAGTATCCAGAAACCCGGACTTTATCATCATGGCAAGGGCATCGGCTCCGATTTCATGCCTTATCGAAGGCGGGATAATCACATCAACATCTTCATAAAGCCCGATTTTATTTCCTGAGACAATGTGCCCGTTCCTTTCCGGAGGCTTTAAATGTAATTTTTCGAGGGCGTTTTTTCCTGCAAATGCAAGGTCCCGGATTTCTATTCCTTCGAATAGCGACAGCTGGATCGGATTTCCACAAACGGCTATGCGCTTGAGGTTTTCTGGCTTAAGGTTATTTATCAGGGAGTTTACGGCTGAGACAAGAATTTCATGGGCTATTCCCTGCCCATAACTAATCGCAAAGTCCATATGGTCAACGACGTTTGCACCCGGAAGTGGGTTTCTGGACAAAATTGCAGTCCTGAGGACGGAAGAGTCCGTAAGATTCAGGAGCTGGGCTCGAATCCCGCTGGTACCGATGTCGATATTTATTGCCTGATCCATTTTTATCCCAGGATGTTGTGAAAGTTTTTGTTCATCCTTTCCCGGTTTTAGGTTTTTCTTCCTGTTCCTGTTTTTTCGGTTTTTGTTTTCTCTTCCTGATCTTCATTTATTCACCTTCCGGCATTTATTTCCCGATTTAGGTATTCCGTAAATGAAAAAGAGATAAAGATCGAAGAAGAAAAATAAAAAGAAACCGGAAAGTAAAGTAGAATCAGTAAAGTTCCTTGCGGGTTTCTTTCCAGTTCTTTCCTGCACAGATTTTCTTTGCGATTTTTACCGCATCAAGCGGTGTTTTTCCATATACCGAATTGCCAAAGGTTTCGACAAAGCGCCTGTCTATGGCAGCCCCGCCACAGGCTACGGGAACGTCTTCGGAGTCCAGGACCTCTGCAAGGGCTTTAAGGCCTCCTTTGGTTGTGCTCATCAGGGTTGTTCCGGTAACAAGGTCAGCGTTTGCTGCCTTTACAGCTTTAACGGCTGCTTCCACCGTTATGTCTCTTCCAAGATCAACTACTTCGAAACCATTTGCCCTGAGAATAGCGGCTACAATGTTCTTGCCTATGTCGTGCACATCTCCTTCAATAACGAGGGATACCACCTTCCCCTGGGAGGGGACTTCGCCTATTTTTTCCTGGCAGAGTTCCACCCCTCCGATGAGGGCTTCATTTGCCAGCAGGATTTCCGGCACATAGCTTTCTCCGATATCGTAAAGCTCACACACGGTCTGGATTCCGGGCATAAGGGCATTTAAGACCAGGTCTGTCGGATCTTTTCCTTCTCCAAGCAGGGCAGCTGTAAGTTTTACGGTTTCAGCTCTATTCCCCTCGATCACGGCTTCTGCCACGGCTACGTATTCGGGATCTTTCGGCCTGTTCTGTTTCTTTATCTGGTTGGCAGGGGTCATTTCTTTATTTCTATCTCCAAGGTTCACCCCGAGGCCGATCATGATCCCTTCGTCAATGAGTTTTTTAAACTTTGCAGGCTCTTTTTCTTTCATCTCAAATATCTTCTGAACTGCAACGTCGATGTGCCTAATCATTCCTTCATCCCACCCAGCACGTTTTCTTTCATATTTCTTCCAATACCGACTCCAATCTGCCTGATAAGGTCTTCCACGTCATCGTATTTCGGGATTGAGGTCTCTTTGCAGGCCCTGACATATGCTCTGAGATTTTCTAGGGAGGTTCCAAATGAGACTCCACATGAAGTCCCGACAATATCAGCTCCCTGCAAGATGCATTCCCTGGTTCTGTTATATACCTGCTCGGGGGTGCCGTTTGGCATCAGGTCTATGACATCCAGGCTTCCGAGAATGGACATCTCGTTGCCAACTACCTGACGGCAATACCAAACCGGAACGGCATCAAAGGAGAAACAGTCAATTCCGCTCTGCTTTATGTAAGGCAGGAGTTTACTGGTATCTCCGCAGATGTGCAGGATCTGGGGACAGCTGATCTCCTTTGCCATTCTTTTGTGGGAAGGGAGTACGAATTCTCGGTACGTTTCCGCAGAAATCAGGTCACCGGAAGCTGAAGGATCAGCGAGGAAGAGGATATGTGCCCCGTAAGCAGTCTGCAACTTCCCGTAAGCTATCACGAAATCAGTTGCTGCTTCAATGAAAGCATGGGCTTTTTCGGGTGCAGTCTTTGTCCACCGGGCCATATTTTCAACACCTGCTATATGACCTGCTACCGTGAAGGGGGATGTAAGTACCGGGATAACAGGAAGCATACCGTCATAGCGCTTCCTCAGTTCGTCAATTGCTCCGAGCACTACCGGAATTCTCCCGGCTTCTTCCAGGTTGTCGGGCCAGGTTATGTCGGAGGGATCGGTATAAGCAGGGCCGGTTACGGGAGGCCTGTCCGGTTTGTTCCAGTCAAGTTTGCACCCCAGAACCTCCGCTTCGAGAGAAATGTCAAACTGGGGACGTACAGCCTCAATGCCGCAAACTTCATAGGGAGCGGCTGCAAGGTCTGCCATCATCTTGCTGTCAAAGTGGGCTTTTGGCCAGGAAGCGTTGCATACCTGCATCAATTCGGTTGTTGTTTGAGAGAGGGGATTTGCAGGGGGCACGTAGTCAACCCTGCCTCCAAGCACTGCTGCCAGAGCTCTTCGGGTTGGAGTCATTTCACTTACCATGCTTTATGTCACCTTTTTAATCTACCATAATATATATTATTGATTATATATTAACATGTTTTACTTTGCAGTCCGATCGCCAGATAATTCGTTTTTTCTGAATGCCACCAGCAGGGTAAAAGGAGTATTGATCTACTGTCAGGTAAAAGCCTTAAATGTCCTGTTTTTACCATTCCTTTTACAAGTTCCTTTTCCGAGTCCCGGAGAGAGTACGAAAGCTACTTTTATTTTTGCAAAAGTTCACAGTTCTTACGCTGACATTTATTAATATGAACATTAGAATATTTAACCGAATACAGTTAGCACAATATGGAAAAACTTATATATTTCTCAAATTTGCGCTACAGTAATTCTTTTTAGCAGCCGATTTATTTTGCCCGGAGCCCTGGAATATAGCTCACGACGGTGAAGGGCTTGTTTGATGTTTAGCCAGTGGCCAGATCCTGTCAGAAATATACGCTGGAGACATGTCAGAAATATATGTTGGAGACATGTAGGAAACATACGTCGGAAGTTAAAATCGAAAAAGTATAAGGGATGTACGCAGGAAACCTTCGGGTCTTTCCTTTAAGAAAAAATTAATCCTTATGGTTTATATCCCTTAACATATAATTTCCTATTAATATATATCTGGGAATTATCTTGTTATGTCAGGCATGTCAGGTTCGTGTAGAGACCAGGTTTCCAGAGCCACCCGGAATTTCTTGCACTTCGGGAAAAGGGCATTCAAATTGCACGATATTTCCCGGTGTATATAATTTTGGGGGGTAAATGAATTTCATGAACAAATTAGTCTTATTTTTGCTTATAGTGAGTCTTCTTGGCGCTTTAGGCAGCACGGCTTCCTCTTATTCCGACTCTGAGGTTCCGGAAGCTGCAGGAACCGCCTGCAATGAAACCGAGAGCCAGTACTTAGCTTCATCGCAAAATACCGGTCTTGAAACCGCGAATTGTTCAGCCCTGGTTGAGGCTAAAACGGTTAATATTACAAGCAACTGCAGGGTTTATCCGGCCTATACTGCGGCCCCGGCTGAAGAAGGAAATTACCCGGCTATAGTGCTGATTCACTCATTCAGGGGTTTTGAGCCCGGGTATCAGACTATGGTGGACAGAATGGCCGAAGATGGGTATGTTGTG
>CAZSVY010000201.1:0-6269 GCA_964610495.1 uncultured Methanosarcinales archaeon | reverse complement strand
TTTCTTTAGCTACTTTTTCTTTAGCTACCTTTGCTTTGACTACCTTTTCTTTAGCTACCTTTTCTTTAGCTACCTTTTCTTTAGCTACCTTTTCTTTAAGGCAGCTTTTACATTTGTCAGTGTCAGTCTTTGAAGAACATGCATTTGCTGACGCAACTGTCAATGATACTACAAAAAAGACAATCAACAAAATAAAGAATGCCTTTTTTATTTTGCTAGATCTTTGCTCTATCATCTATATTCTCTCCAACATTATTCTCAATTCTATACAATTTGATTTACTTTGGTTTTTCAATTCACTATCTATAGGCAAATTAACTTACTTCAAGAATAAATCCCCCAGATTTATTTATAGAAGACTATATAATTCTACGAATTATATCGCTTTATTATTTGCCGATAAAAGTGATTTTTCGTTGTATCACTAGGGAATTATTATCCAGTGAATATAATAATTAGAGAAATATAAATCAGAAACCAATATTAACCAAAATATGGTTTTATATATTCCTATTCTACAAAATATGTATAGCCTTTCTCAGAAATATGTATAATAATACTATATTTGACAAGTAATTCTTATCGAAGATTGCCGTTTTTCTCCATTATAATTAAGTTTGTAATTGATTTCTTATTTTTTCGTTTAGTTAAACCCTGAATCCATTTTTCTTCTAATCTTCAGGTTTTCTCAGGCTTGTTTTAGCTATCAAAAGCTTGATTGGTCATTCAAAATATTAGGTTAGAACAAATTATGAGTCTTGGTTACAAAAGTAGTAACTTGAGGATTAGCTTCAGGGATAAAAAATCTCTCCATGCATAAAAAGCAGTAACGAAACAAAATAGATTTAATTTATACTCATTTTTCCTCGTCTCGAAGAAAATCGTAATTCTTGAAAAAATGAGTAAAAGTATACAGTTTATATTCTTTTACTTTTTATTTCCCTTTAGTGCCTCAAATCTTTTAGTTTCTAGCTTTTTGAACACTCATTTTCCTTCAGTGCGGCTTTAGGGCTTTTTCTTCTAAAAGAAATTGTCAGAGGTTTTATTATATACCTTCCGGCTCTATATCCCCTTATATGGCTGATGACAAGCGGATAAGGAGGATCGTTCCGGATACAAGCGTTATTATTGACGGGAGGCTTTCGACCCGCATTAGAAGCGGGGATTTCAGGGATGCTGAGATTATTATTCCCGAGGCTGTAGTATCGGAACTTGAAGCCCAGGCAAATAAGGGCAGGGAGATAGGGTTTAAAGGGCTTGAAGAGCTTTTGGAACTCCGCAGGCTGGCAGACAGGGATGAAATTCTCCTTCTATTCAGCGGGGTTCAGCCCACTCTTGAGGAGATCAAACTCTCTAAAGAGGGCAGGGTAGATGCTCTTATCCGAAGTACGGCTATTGAGGTCGGAGGGCTGTTTGTAAGCGAAGACAGGGTGCAGTCTCTTATAGCTAAAGCAAAGGGGCTTAATGTTGAGTACATGCACCCAAAAGTCCTGGATCCATCGGAGTTTGCGCCTCTCAAAGTAGAACATTTTTTCACGGACGATACGATGTCCGTTCACCTCAAAAACGGGGTCTCCCCTATGGCCAAGAAAGGACCAATAGGGGACATACGTTATGTAAGTATTCGTGATGAGCCTGCTACTTCGTCGGAACTCTCCAGTATCTCGCGAGAACTTATTGAAAGGGCGAGGCTGGATCCAGAATCTTTTATTGAGATGTCTTCAAGTGGAGCTACTGTCCTGCAAATCCGGAACATGAGAATTGCAATTGCTAACCCGCCTTTTTCCGATGATATGGAAATTACGGTTGTCAGGCCAACTGTGGTTGTGGATCTTGAGCATTACCGGCTGAGCGATAAACTCAAAGAACGGATTGTAAGCCAGCGTGGTATTCTTATTGCCGGCCCGCCCGGAGCCGGAAAATCCACTTTTGCCGCCGGGGTTGCCCGATACCTGAACGACCACGGGCAGGTGGTCAAAACCATGGAATCCCCAAGAGACCTTCAGGTGCCTCCTGAAATCACGCAGTATTCACCTCTGAACGGCAAAATGGAAAACACTGCGGATCTTTTGCTTCTGGTCAGGCCGGATTATACCATATATGACGAAGTCCGGAAAACAGGCGATTTCCTGATTTTTGCGGATATGCGGCTTGCAGGCGTGGGAATGATCGGGGTAGTACATGCAACCAGGGCAGTGGATGCAATTCAACGCCTGATCGGAAGGGTTGAACTTGGTGTAATCCCGCAGGTAGTGGATACCGTTATTTTTATTGACAAAGGAGAAGTTGCAAAAGTTCTGGTGCTTGAGTTTACTGTTAAAGTTCCTCATGGGATGATCGAACAGGATCTTGCAAGACCTGTAATTATTATTGCAGATTTTGAGACCAGAAGAGTCGAGCATGAGATCTATACCTATGGGGAACAGGTTGTTGTCATGCCAATAGGCCCTTCTACCGAAGTCAGGAAACCTGCCTGGAAGCTTGCGGGAGAGGAAATACGGAACGTTATTGCCAGGTACGCATCCGGTCCTGTTGAGGTGGAAGTGATCTCTGACGACAGTGCAATCGTAAAGGTCCGGGAAGAAGAGGTGCGGAAAGTCATAGGCAAAGGTGGAAACGTCATTGACCGGATCGAAAATATCCTTGGGCTGCATATTGATGTAAGAGAGCTCGAGGCCGAAGCTCCAGGGGCCGCAAGAGGCCGTAAATACGGAGCTGAAAGCAGAGCTGCTCCCCGGGAGAAACGAAAAACAGCCAGCTTTGAAGAGGTGCCTGCTGTCTCTTCGGTTCACCCTTTAATCGAAAGAGATAAGAAGCACCTTATTCTTGGGGCGCCGGAGCTTGCAGGAAAGGATGTAGAAATATATATCGAAGACCAGTACCTCTTCAGTGCAACCGTAAGCCGGCATGGAGAAGTGAAACTCAGGGCAAATTCGGACCTTGCATCCAATATTGTGGAAGCTCAGGATAGGGGAGGACCGATTGAGATAAGGCTGATCTGATCGTTCCCAGTTTCCTTTTTCGAGCTACTTTTTCTTCTTTTTGCTATTCTTCTCTTTTTCCCTATTTTTCCCTTTTTCCCTATTTTTTCCTTTTTTCTCCCCGGTCTTGATATTATTCCTTCTTTCTTCCTTCGTTTTGATACTCTCCATTATTTCTTCTCTTTTTACCATTCTCCTTCATCATTCCTTTTTTCCATTCTTTCTTTTTTCTTCTTTCCTTTTGCTGCTGGTTTTATCTTATTAATTTTATCTTTATTCGCGTCTCTTCGAGTCTCAAAAATTTTATATACTGTTGAGCCTGATTCTTCAATATAAAAATTATAGGGGTTATGGTCCGATTGAATAAATTACATCAGGCAGAGCCAGAAATCAGGGAGGATTTCCAGGGAAGGATTGAGGTTTTTGACCAGAGCATAAGGAGTTTCGAAAAAAGACTAAGGGCAGTCGAAAGACGTCTTTCTATGGAAGCTCCCCCTGGACTGCAGGCTGGCAGGATTTTTTCCGGGAATTTCTCAGGTCTTTTCCCGGGGGAAAATGCAGGAAGCCTTGCTGCAGGCTCAGCAATTTTTCCACAGGTGCCCTCGGTTTCTCCTGAATCTTCGATTCGTGGAAACTCTTTCTTTTCGGATTTAGTTCCTTCAGTGTCGGAAGGAAATGTTTCGGATTTTGGATTCAGTGCAGTACTTCCTTCGGGCGAGACCTCGAATCTTTCTATGACTTCTGTGGACAATTCTTCTGAAGTTTCCGGAACCGGTTATAAAATCAGGAGCATAAATGAAGTTTTCTCCAGCGTCTCCGAAAGTCTCCGTTCCCTTCAGGCTGCCATATCCGAGCTGTCGAATTTTGCTCATAACAACCTCAAACCCGAGATCGAAAAACTGGATACGGAACTCCGTACGCTCAAGGCTCAGGAGGATACAAAAAGTGCATATATAAAAGAGCTTGAGTCCCGTATAGAAACCCTTGAGAGTCAGAACAGGCTCACCCTCGGCTCTATGAAAATTCCTTTTGAGATTTCAGGAGTTGCCGGCTCTTCAGCTCTTTTCTTTACCGGATTCCTTATCTGGTCCGGCCGATGGGATATCATAAGGTCTCCTTATTTCTCCACCGGGCTTGCCTCGCTGATGGCAGGGGCCGTTTTTATGAAATTTTATATGGCCAATCGCACAAAGGAATCACTGACAGATAAGTTATAGAATAGAAGAAGAGAAATTTCCAAACTGAGGTTAAACTTAAAAGTGCTTATTTTCTTGATGCGGTCAGGATGCTATTAATGGCAGATAATGGCAGATCTAATGGCAGATCTCTAAAAATATTTATATAATTACTTCTTTCATTTATGCAATCTTATCTTTTCCAGGGAGACGCCATGATAGAACTGACCAAAGCTCTTATTCTGGGTTTTACAGTAGGAATATCTGCAGCCATTATTCCAGGGCCCATGATGTTCGCAGCGATTGCGGCATCTATTAAGAACGGCTGGAGAGCAGGGCCTTCAATTTTCATAGGGCATGCCCTGGTAGAGCTGGCTATCTTTGTGATCGTCCTTGTAGGCGCATCTTCTTTTCTTGGAGAAACAGTCATTACATATCTGGCCATAATAGGCGGTTTGATTATGCTACTCTCAGGGCTGGTAATGATAAAAAGTGCAAAAAAAGCTTCTACAATGGATATTTCCATTTCAGCCAGTAGCCTGAACTTGTCTTCGGGTCCGCCCCCTGCAAGAAGTGTAAACTCTGCATTGAACCTGAGATCTACATTGAACCTTTTCTCAGGCCCGGTATCTGCAGGAATCGTAACTTCGGCATTGAACCCTTTTTTCGTTATATGGTGGCTGACCGCAGGCAGCGCGATTGTTCTTCAGGAATACCTGATAGGCATCTTTGCAGTAGCCGCGTTTATTCTCGGCCACTGGATAGCAGACCTTGGATTCCTTGTAGCTGTATCCTCATCCTTTTCACAGGGAAACAAAATTCTATCACAGCGCACGCATGAAATAATGGTATACTTATGCGGTGGCTTTATGGCACTTTTCGGCATGTGGTTCATGATAAATAACAGCAGTATCGCTGCAATAATCTGAATTTATAATCTGAATCTTCTTGAACATTATACCTGGCACTGAAGATCGACGAAACAGTAAAGAAGGTTAGACCCGACGATTGGCGCGGTTTTGAGCCACGCGAAAGTGCTATAAAGCGAGCCCTGTACGAAATCCTCCATGATATAGCGGAAGTATAACGTATCTTCATTATTATCAAGGCGCAAAAGGAATACTGATGATTACGCAGATCGAGCTCGGTGATATCACAGTAGACGTGGTTTTCAAGGACATCAAGAACATTCACCTGAGCGTGTATCCTCCCACCGGCAGGGTCAAAATCTCAGCTCCCTTGCGCATGGATATCGATACTATTCGCATTTTTGCCATTTCCAGGTTAGGCTGGATCAAACAGAAACAGAAAAAATTCCAGGGACAGGAACGTGAAACTCCGCGCGAGTACCTGGATCTTGAAAGCCATTACGTGTGGGGGAAGCGTTATTTGCTCAAAATTCTCGAAGTCAATGAAGCGCCATCCGTCGAATTAAAACACAATAAGATTATCCTGCGGGTGCGCCCCGAAACAGATGATAAAAAGAAGCAGGCTATTATTGATGCATGGTATCGCGAGCAGCTTAAGAAAGCTGTACCACCGTTAATTGCCAGGTGGGAACCACTGCTGGGCGTGAAGGTAGAGCGGTTCTTTGTGCAACGGATGAAAACTAAATGGGGAAGCTGTAACTGCAAAGCACGCAACATTAGACTCAACACCGAACTTGCCAAGAAACCAATAGAATGTCTCGAATATACCATCGTACATGAAATGACACATCTGCTGGAGCCGACGCACAATTCTCGCTTTATCGCGCTAATGGATCAGTTCATGCCAAAATGGCAATTCTGCAGGGATAAACTGAATAAGTTACCGGTCAGCCATGAAAACTGGATTTATTGATACAATTCCTAAATTTTTAAGCAATGCCCTGAAATCAAAAAGAACGGTGGCGAGAATATACTTCGTTGATTGCAGCGGGGTGCACGATTCCAGCTTTAGTTTTCAAAAAGGATGTTACAGCAACTTGGAATTAACTCACCAGCAGGACAGAGTTGAAAACGATACCTGATAAAAATATCACTGGATAAAAGATAATATTGGTCTGCGGGACAAAAAGTCGCAAATATTTTTCAGCATATCGAGGAATAGAGAGAAGAAGAGCAAAATATCT
>CAZSVY010000200.1:0-3631 GCA_964610495.1 uncultured Methanosarcinales archaeon | reverse complement strand
CGGATATTTTCGCATAAATAAAATGATACTTTGCCGTAAACACGACAATACTCGCTATCAATAAGAAAAAGAAGAGTCAAAAATGTCTGGTGAGAGGCAAGAGATATAAAACTTCAGTTTAAACATGAATCTGAATTTTCTGGTTTAATCTCAGGCCTGCTAATTCTGTTTTTCTTTTGCCTTTTCCGGAACTCCGTTCTTATAAATCGGACTCTAACGATGGCCCAGAATCGTAAAATAGCTGCCTTTACCCTGAATTTCACAATATGATCGGATTGATTTTAGTTAATTAAAACAGAAATTTTTATTCCCGACTTCGTTTGTTAAGATTTGATATAAAAAGAACTGAATAGTTTCAAAATCTTCTGGATAAATTCGAGGTAAGAATTAGGAGGAAAATCAGGGGGATTTGCGGCTCTTGCGGGCCGTTATCCCCTGCTCTACACCTCTTAATTATAGTGCATATTCTAACGCTTACGCACCACCCTCAAGGTTTATGCATTGTGCACAGGTGCGAAACTGTTTCCCGAATATGACGCTACCGGCCTGGGCAGGTCGATATCCAGGGCTTCTTTCAGGACCTCTTCAATGGTCTCTACGGGTACGAATTTAAGTTCGTTTCTGGCATCTTCAGGCACATCCTCAAGATCCCTTTCGTTTTCTTTTGGCAGGATAACCTTCTTTATGCCTGCCCTGTGAGCTGCCAGGACTTTCTCCTTTATCCCGCCCACAGGCAATACGGCACCGCTCAGTGTAATCTCACCTGTCATGGCGATTTTCGGATCAACTGCTTTGCCCGTGATCAGGGATGTCAGAGCAGTAAAGAGGGTCACACCTGCGGACGGGCCGTCCTTTGGGGTTGCACCTGAAGGCACGTGGATGTGAATGTCGCTTGAAGTAAAGTCAAAGCTGTTTGCAGTGTTTGCAAGCCTTGACCTGACAAGGCTCAAAGATATCTTTGCAGATTCTTTCATCACGTCCCCGAGCTGGCCTGTAAGCGTAAGCTTTCCATTGCCTGGCATAAACGTACCTTCTATGAAGAGAATATCTCCTCCTACCGGAGTCCAGGCAAGCCCTGTAACCACGCCGGGCACGTTCTCTTTTCTGGCTTCTTCCTGCCGGATAACCTCTTTTCCGAGGACTTCTTTGAGCATATCCGCCCTGACCACGTAAGGAAGGTCGGTCTTGCCTGAAACAATCTTTTCGGACACAAACCTTGCAGTCTTTGCAAGCTGTTTTTTAAGTCCCCGGACGCCGGCTTCGCGGGTGTATTTATCGATGATTACTTTCAGGGCCTCATCTTCAATTTTGAGTTTCTCCGCATCAAGGCCGTGTTCTTCCAGGATATAGGGAAGCAGATGGTCTCTTGCAATTGCAAACTTCTCATTCTTTGTGTAGCCTGAAATCTCGATCGTTTCCATTCTGTCAAGAAGCGGCCAGGGTATACTTGCCACGGAGTTGGCAGTAGCTATGAACAGCACATCCGACAGATCATATGGAACTTCCAGATAGTGGTCTGAGAAGGTATTGTTCTGTTCGGGGTCAAGAACTTCCAGAAGGGCGCTTGCCGGGTCTCCTGAGTAGGAAGCTGAGAGCTTATCGACCTCGTCGAGAATAAATACGGGATTTTTCGTGCCTGCTTTTCTCATGCCCTGAATAATCCTTCCGGGCAGGGCCCCTACGTATGTGCGCCGGTGTCCCCGGATTTCGGCTTCGTCTTTGACACCTCCGAAGCTGACCCGGACGTATTTCCTGCCAAGCGCATCGGCGATGCTTTTTCCAAGGCTTGTTTTGCCAGTTCCGGGCGGGCCTATCAGGAGCAAAATTGAGCCCTGCTTCTCACGCTTCAGTTTCATTACCGCCAGGTGCTGGATTATTCTCTCCTTGACCTTTTCCAGTCCATTGTGGTTGCTCTCAAGCACACGCCGGGCTTCGGCAATGTCAATGCTCTTTTTCTCTTCGGTTACCCAGGGAAGGTCGACCAGGAGGTCAAGATAATTCCTTATAACGTGAGCTTCTGGATTATGGTTGCCTCCGGCTTCGAGTTTCTTTAGCTCTGACAGTGCTTTCTTTTTCACTTCATCAGGCATCTTCGAATTCTCGATTTTCTCCCTGTATGCGGCATCGCCTGAAGCGGAGTCATCCCCCTCATTGAGCTCTTCCTGAATCACCTTCAGTTGCTCGCGGAGCATTGCCTCTCTATTCGACTTGCTTATTTTGTCGGTAACTTTTTTTGCCATTTCGATCTGGAGATTGATATTCTCTTTCTGCTTTGTAAGAATGTGAAAGAACATAAGATACCTTTCACGAACCGAAGTTAGCTCCAGGAGTTTCTGCTTTTCGGCAAGTTTTACAGGTATGTACGGCATGACAAATCCCATAATCTGGTCAATGGAATCCATCTTATCGATTGGCCGGGTAAACTGCTCGGAACCCTGGAACCGGTTGCTTATCTCGTGAATTGTCTTTTTTATGTTTGCCATCACTTCGGTTTCATCATCCTCCTCGAAGTCCGGCAGATCATACACAGGCTTATAGGTGGCATAGAACAGCCCGTCCCGTCTGTACAGGGAAACCGCCTCGATTCTTTCGATAGCCTTTGCGACAACGAGATATCCATCATCAGCAGGCTGTACAAATGTGACTTTAAGCAAATTTCCGATTTTATACAAACTATCTTCGGATAGGTCCGAAGCCTTTGTGCCGCTCTTTACTGTAAGCCCGATAGCGTTCACGAATTCGGCATTTTTCATTTCATTTAATAGTATTTCGCCGGTAACTTTGTCAGCCATGAGTTTTGTCCGGCTTTTAGGGTAAACCACTATCTCAAAAAGGGGCACTACCAGTTTCTCTCGGTTTTCTCCAGTTTGTTCTGAATACATTGTCAATCGTCTCAATTATTATCTCAAGTATTTAGTTTTAATTAACCTAACTATTTTCGCGGACAAAAAAATTATCTTATCTTTCCCAAAATTTTGATAAGCATGTCCATTTCTTTCTCTTCCAGTGAGTTCGCAATCCTTTCAATAACCTGCACCAAAGCGTGTTCCTCAGCATTGGCTATCGTCTGCCCTTTTTCTGTCAGACGAATGTAAAAAATCCTGCCATCATCCTGGGATTTCTCCCTGCACACGCACTCCATTTTGATAAATTTGTTAATCATCTCAGTGATGGTGGGTTTTGAGTTGCTGGTGATTTTAGCAAGCCTGCTAAATGTTACTTCCCCGCATTCATCAATGGTCTTTAGATATCCTATCTGCTTGAGAGTAATATCCGATAACCCACACTCGGAGAAGATTTGAGAAGAGCATTCGCTTTTGATTTTGATCAGGTTTTCAAAAACTATGAACAAATGCTCTTTTTTCTCCCTCATTCTCGATCCGTCCTGTTAGTTAGGGTTTTCCTAATTATATAATTTTCGGTCGTCCCGGATTTGGCCTGAGTTTCTGCATTTAACTCTCCTGCTTGAGCACAAACGTTGGGCCGCAACCGTTGGGCCGCAACCGTTGCGCCGGTTGATCACGCCGGATAGGGCTTTGGGATTATAAGTATTTCTCAATCACAAGCGTTGCGCCGGTTGATCACGCCGCTTCCAGGGGTTTTCGATCAAACCTTTTTTGAAAAGGTTTGC
>CAZSVY010000199.1:0-12823 GCA_964610495.1 uncultured Methanosarcinales archaeon | reverse complement strand
GAGTGCAAGCAATATTTTCAGGCAATTGAAGAATGTCCTGGAGCGAGCCTGGGGTGTCAAGCCGGCCGAAGCTAGTAATATCAAGGACTTTGTAAAGAACGCCTTGGTGTCTTTTGTTATTGTTATTTTCTTCGGAGGGCTGCTCGTACTGAGCATACTTGTTGAAGGCCTTGTTTATACGGTTTCAAGATTTTTTCAGGATTATTTGCCTTTTTCACCTGCCATTGCGGATTATGCAGGTTCCATCGCCAGTTTCCTGATCCTTGTGCTATTTTTTACCCTTGTGTATAAACTGCTTCCGGACGCAAGTTTTGATTTGAAATCGGTTTTTGTAGGGTCCCTGGTAACAGTAACTCTGATAACGATCGGAAAATATGCCATGGGGCTTTATTTCCTGTACGCTAACCCCGCAAGTGTATATGGAGCAATAGGGTCGATTATAGGGTTATTTCTTCTGATCTATTACTCTTCGATTATGATTACGATCGGTGCGGAGTTTACAAAAGTTTATTCCGAAATTTAAGGGCCCGAGCCCCCGTAAGAAAAGATAATTTTCGTAAACTGGAACTTTCATGCAAAAATGAAAAAAATAATAGATGGGCATCCCAGGCCAGAAACGTTCTGAATCGGGAGCCATAATAAATGAAAGAAAAAGCAAGAAAAAGCTTAATTGCTTAACTTATCTCTTAACTTTAAGGTCAGGTTTTATCGGTTAAATTATTCTATTTTACTTTTTCTCTACTTTTTCCTCTTTAAGAACCTTTTTTGCAACGAGAAAAACCACAAATGCAATAATAATGAAGTTTATTAATTCTGCCACAAAAGGTCCCCAGCCTATAACTACAGGCCCCAGTTCTATGGTTGCTGTTCTCCAGGCTCCACCGGGAATAAAAGGCGTAATTAGCGGCATGATTACATTATCCACAAGCGATTTTATAAGAGCTGTGGATGCAATACCCATAATGAAGGCGATCGCAAGCGGGATTACCTTATATTCATAAAGGAAATCTTTAAATTCACCTAGAAGCCCCATTTAGTCCTCCTATTAACAGATATACCTGAAATGAGCAGATATACAAAATTAATAGATATACTTCAGTTGTTAATTAAGCTCTTAAAAATACAAGAAACATAATTCAGAATTACAGGTAAAAAAACTATCATCGGATACTGATTAAAGAAATTTCACAAAAAGAATCACAGTTCAACTCGAAGAATTCTCACGGGACCCTAGTAAATCCGGGCCTGTCAGCAAGATTCTGCTTTAAATTTTCGGGAAACACAGGCCAGCAAAACAGTATTCAGTTGATAAAATAAAAAGGAAAACCGTAAAGGAATCGTTTTCAGGAGTTTCCTTCACAATCCGGGTGCCCGGGTTCTATATGCCTTGCATGGGTTTTAAAGCTGACCAATCCAGGATAAGGCGACGGCCCGCAAACCTTTTTTGAAAAGGTTTTCGCTCAAGCCTTTTCAAAAAAGGTTTGATCGAAAACGGCGAGCGCCTGTGATTGAGATAGCTGATAATCCCCAGGCCCTATCCGGCGTGATCACAACCCTTTTAAAAAAGGCTTGACCGAAAACGACGTAACGGCGTGATCAACCGGCGCAACGCAAGCCTTTTCAAAAAAGGCTTGAGCGAAAACGACATTGTCGGCGTGATCAACCGGCGCAACGGTTGTGGCTCAACGGTTGCGGGATAAAGCTACGGACCGCTTTAATGCCAGCGCTCCATATGCCTTGCATGGGTTTCAAGGTAGGCTCCTTTCTCATAGAAATGGTCATAGAACTCAAGGTCCAGGTGCTGGGCCTGAAGATAGGGCATAACAAGGATGCTCGGAACTGTGCCAGGGAATTTCCCGAAACGGTCGTAAATGTACTGGGCCTGCAAAGCAACGCAAGCCTTGAACTCGTCGTTGTGGCGCCTGGCTCTGCTCCGGACTGCCCGCGTATCTTTGTAATAGCCTGGTGTTTCCGGATTGAAAGGGCCGTCGGGACCAAACTTCCTTTCAGTGAGGGTATCTACGGCCTGGCGCATATTCGTATAATGAGGAGGCGTATAGCCCTCAAACACGCCCGGAAGCCCGGTGGGATTGGGAAGGGCCCAGCGTTCATCCGTGTCGTACCTGAAGCCAAGGCCAGGCACGTCAGGCCTCCCGCTCGCTCCGAGAACCGAAAAAGGGTCCATGCCATTAAACATCCAGCCGCCAAGCCCCATTGCCTGTAGCATAAGCATTCCTGCATAGCAGGCGATTGAAAGTTCTGCAGTGGCTTCTGAGAACGACCACAGCTCTAAAAAGCTCAGAGGTAAGGGGTTTTCGGTATCAACAAGCTTGCTGAATTCCTCAAGCCCTTCTATTTTTTCTCCATGCACGTCATCAAAAAAACAAACCCCATTCTGTGTATAATAACAGAGCCCGGCAAGCACATGCTGGGCAAGGTCGGCAACGGGAATAATCAGGGTCGTGCCCGGATGGTTGACTACCCAGGTGTTGTGGGCTTCAACATACGGAGTCTCAGGAGGGATTTTCAACCTTCCCTCCGCAATTTTTCGAATTCTTGCCCTGTGAGCTTTGAATAATTCTTCGGTATCGAAAGTTCCGCCTTCCGAACGTCTGGCCAGTTCGGGAGCATCGCGGGTCTCAAAGAAGTAAACTCCTGTATCGTCTGTGAAAAAGATCTCACTTGTATGGAAGCCGGCAGCCGACGGAAAAGTACGCCCTCCTGCACTGCAGGCGTAGTTGGAAAGGTCAGGTGCATATCTTTCCCCGCGCATAATCAGGTTATGCCAGCCAGTATTGCCTGCTGCTGCCGAAAGCACCAGCATCTGCTCCTGCTCGGTCAGAGGCAAGGGATCATGCTTTGATTCGTACTTGAAATAGCCTTCCGGAATCGAAGCCCCCAGAAAGAAACGGCGTGCCCTTCTGCCGAAAAGTGCATCAACAAACTTGAAGTCAAGAACATCCTTAAAACCGGGTGGAATATTTTCTCTATCCATATCTAACTCCCCATGATAGAGATTTTGTAAAAACAGGTATAAGACTTATGGCTCCGAAGTATTAGAAGGGAGTTCCATAAGGGAAGTTCCAAAAAAGAAGTTTCGGCATATTTAAATGAAAATTCCCGAAATTTAAATCCAGATCGAAAGGTCAAGCTAAATTGAAGTATAACGAGGAATCTAAAAGAAAATTGAAAAATCGGCCTGCAATATCGACTATGGCATGAATGTCTATCGGATACCAGGCCAGCTCAAAAGATAATTTTCATACAGGGATGCCTCATCTGAATTTAATCGGTGCTTTAGGCGATTCTGCAATTTAAGAAAAAAGTGCCATTACCGCCTGACTGAAACATTGTTGTTTCACATCCTCATCTTTTCTGAGTTATCTCATATACTCGTCTCTTCTCGGTGAGAATACCTCGATAGCTACGGAATCCTCCAGAATTTCGACACCATGAGCTACGCCGCCCGGAATAGTCCAGGAGTCCCCGGGTTCTACTTCAAAAGTATCTTCCCCGATGGTCAGAACAATTTTGCCTGAAAGCAGATAACCGGTCTGTTCATGAATATGGTCATGGGTTGGAAGGACACTGCCCCTTTTCAGAAAAAATTCACTCATCAGAGTCTTTTCCCCATATACCATAGCTTTCATCTCAATTCCGGGAAGAACTTCCCTATAGCTTTTTACGTCACTCTTGCAGAACATGATACCCTCAAATCTTCTATTACACCAGATCTATGCAGAATAAACAGGATAAATTCAAAAAGAATTCGTCTTTATATTATTTTTCTATTACTTTAGGATTTTTGTGATCAACTTGAGATTTAAGATTGAATTGTAAATTCAATATTTACTTCTGGTTTAATAGAAAAATCTGTAAAATAGTTATAGTAAATTTGGTTTTACCTTATATCCACATAAATTCGACAAAACAAAATTATAACAACAATTTTATATATTATTAGCGAATATTAGTATATAGGGCATCTGATAAACGCTTTTCTCATACACCCAACCAGTTTTATACCCCCCACAATCCCAAACTACTCTCAAATATCAGATGCCTGCTCCCCTCAATCTTTTTAATATCTCGAATCCTTTTAATCTTGTTAATTTTTTTGTCTTTTTAATCCCGTTCATCTTTTCTACTTTCTACTTCCTTTGCCTTTTTTATCTCTTTAATCTCTTTATTTTTTAGTTTTTAATTTCTTATCTCTTAATTTCTATCTTTCTAATCAACTTAATTTTTTATCTTCCTAACTTTTTTCCCTGGTTTTTATTCTTTTCCATTACTCTTGTATTGAAGAGATTCTCTAATTTCACTTACTTGCTCGTATATTTTCATTTTAAAATTGCAGATCTGACCTTTTCTTAAAATATTTCATCAAAAAGATTATGTAAAAGTAGCTCCAAATCCGATACATGCCTTTTATCTTATCTCCAATCAATACCGAACGTTTACACCTGTTTCCTGCCACTGCGAAGCTGTATCTTCTGGAATTGCACGACCGCCCGGCGTTTGCTTCAACTCTAAGCGCTCATGTCCCCGACGAATGGCCGCCTGACCAGATAACTCCTGAAGTAATCGAAGAATTTATCGGGCGAATCCAGGCAAGGGAGCGGAAAATCTGGAGTTTTTACTGGATTCTCCGCCAGAAAGGTGCTGAACAACCGGTTTTAATAGGAAGCGGAGGATTTCTCGCCCACAAGAACGGGACGCTTGAAATAGGCTATTCTATGCTTGCTGGCTATCAAGGCAGGGGATACGCAACCGAGGCTGTTCGATCAATGGTCCAGTGGGCTTCTTCCAGCCTCAAAAGAGACGGCATTATAGCTTACACATATCCCCATCTGAAATCCTCAATTCGGGTTCTGGAAAAGAATGGCTTCCTTTTAAAAGGAAAAGGTCCGGAAGAAGGGACAATAGCTTACGAATTTTTAAGTGGAGACAAAAATTCTGTTCCAGGTTTATGAGAAGCTCAGGTGAAAAAAATTTTTACAGTAAATAATCTGAGTACTTCGATAAAGTCCCACAAAATAGCAGTATAAACTCAATTTTATATATTTGCGGGTATTATATATTGACGGGCATCTGTGAACTCTTCATTTAAACACCCCCCTCTTCTATCCCTGTTCCTCCTCTCTAAAGACGGATGCCCTTATTCTTCTAAAACCTCCTGAAACTTTGTCGGAAAAAGCATAAATTGAAAATGAATTTCGTTCTTTTTGCTTTTTACTCTCTTTCTGTCATCCTTTTTCCTTTATCCTTTTTACTTTCTCCCCTTATCTTATCTATTCCCTTTCCCTGTCTTCTCTTTTCCTTCCTGCTTTATTTTCGTTTCTCTATTTCTTTTATTTCTCATTTCTCTATCTCCCTTCTTTTTCGTTCTCTATCTCCTTTCTTTTTCGTTTCTCTATCTCCTTTCTTTACCCCTGATCTATTGCTTTTCCCCAATTTCCCATTTTTTCCTTTCTTTCTCCATTCTCCTACTTCTCTTGCTTTTCCTGTATCTCCCGATTGCTCGGGGAAGGCTTTAAAATTGATTGATAGGCATACTAATTAAGAAACGTAATAGGCAATAAAATCAAATTTCATGAAGAGAGTCGGAGATGGTATATTGACAGAAAATCCGCTACAGGTTATTGTGGATCAGGACCCTGAATTATTTACCCTGCTTGAAAATACACGCGAACTTGCCTTTGTAGAGGGCGGGATTCCTCTTAAATACAAATTCCTGCTCGCAATGGCGCTGGATGCGGCTAATGGTTCGCTAGGGGGAGTAAAATCCCTTGCAGTGCAGGCGATGCAGGCAGGAGCGACAAAAGAGGAAATAATGCAGGCAGTAAGGATAACTCAGTACATTTTTGGAGCTGGAGCCGTTTATACAGCCTCAGAGGCCCTTGAGGACGTCCTATAAGAATTATAAAAGTATCAAAAACCGCAACAGATATCGATTGTATTATTCAGCCTTACTCATATTGAATATTTCGTCCGGCTTTGTCCTATTAATCCTGGTATGAAGTAAAAAACTACGGTTACATTATTTTATATGTAATCAAAAAATATATTATACAGGGAATGGGGCGCCTGAAAAACTTTTTTTCTCAACAGATATCCCAAACTCATATCCACCTGGACTAAATCTCGGAATCAGACGCCCTAATTTCCCTCCTGATTTTCCTGACCTTATTATATCCTGATCGTCCAGTAAACTTTTTGTGTTCCATTTTTGGAACTAATTTTTTAAAAGTATTACGACAGGAGTGAGACATATGGTTCATTTAATATGTTAAGTATGGATATTGCTTTAAAAGCGCAGAGTTAGCAACAAAATTATTAATTTTTTGCATTCAGTACCTACTGCCAGGCATACTATGCGCAATCGTGAATATAGGTTCTAAACACATTTTCTTTGATAATTTATAGTATTATTACATTTATATTAATATCTTATTTAAGCAGAAAGACAAAAAACTGCCAGTAAAAATTAACAAAAAAATAATTCGTCCGCCAGAGCAGGAAACGTATCTGCCGAAAATAGGATACATAATATTTCAGAAAAATTCAGGAACTTCAAAAAATCAGCCGTGCAGTAGCCGTCGCCGGATTATACTTTTGAATCTTTAAAGCGAGAGTTTAAATCGAGAATGGGTCACTTCGGCCGGTCAAAACAAACCTGATATCCAATAAACAGGCCTGAAAGATGTAATAATTCGCGGCGCTGACCAGTTAAGCAAAAATTGAGGCTGTGAAAAGTAGGGGTGAGGCCTGATTCCGGTCGCGGCTGATCGCAGCGCACCGGCTGTAATCCTTAGCTTGCGCGCTACAGGATGTCTAAGATAACGAGCCAATCCCGGAACTCAAGAAACTAATCCTGAAAACGGACAATGACCAGGAATAGAATGGATTCCGCGATAAACTCAACACCAGGAGGGGGTTTAACATGGAGAATATTCAGAAACTCAAAGAAATGCCTGTTAATGAACTGTTGCAGGAATTGAGAGCCCGTGAAGCAAAAACCGGGGAAACTGCTCTGGCAGTCTCGGCAGAGCCCAGTGAAAGTCTCCGGGAGTTCGACGACGCAACCATTGTCAGTGTCCTTAAAGAAAATCAGAAAGTAATTTACGGAATTGACGACCGTGTAGATGTCTGCGATCTTCCCAGTGGGACGGATCTTGACGATGTGGACAGTGTAGTAGCCCTTTTCAGAGCTTCGAAAGTAATTGATAACGGAGATGGAACCTCTGAGTTGCGAATCGATAACTTCGGTGCAGCTCACAACCTGTGCACCGGGGAGCGTTTCAGGGACCAGCCGACAGGGGCTTTCTGTTCCGGTTTTCTCGTTGCACCGGATATCATTGCCACGGCCGGGCACTGCGTGAATGCTGGCAACGTAACAAATATTTGCTTCGTTTTCGGGTTCCGTATGCGCGATTCGAGCACTGCAGAAACCGTTATTAACAATACGGAAATCTACCGGGGTGTAGAGCTCATAGGGAGGCAGGAAGCCGGAAATGGGCCGGACTGGGCACTTGTACGGATTGACCGCCCGGTAACCAACCACCGTATTGCCCGGATCAGGCGGGATGGAAAGGTGAGTGAAACTCAAGCATTGCATGTGATCGGGCATCCCAGCGGTCTGCCAACGAAATTTGCAGGTGGAGCATCGGTTCGTGATAACAGCTCAGATGCGTTTTTTATAGCCAATCTCGATACTTACGGAGGTAATTCGGGGTCACCGGTTTTTAACAGCGAGACGCATGAGGTTGAAGGTATTCTTGTGCGGGGTGAAACCGACTTCGTCAGGCAGGGCACCTGCAGCGTGTCCCTCGTTTGCCCGAGTACGGGATGCCGGGGAGAGGACTGTACCCGGACTACCGAATTTCAGCAACTTGTCCCTGAACCGTCGTCCCTCCGTGAACAGCCCGTTCCGCGCTGAGGAAAGCAACTCTGGTAGCATGTCAGCCAGAGTATCTTGAGGGGCAGGCAAAAGATAAAGATTATCGGTTTGCTAACCCTGCAGTCAGATTGACACCATGCTCAGTCTTCTCTTTGAGGGTTAGACTGGCAAGGTGTCAATCTCTATAGACGTGACTATAGCCATGGTTGACTTATAATCGTCAAATGAACAGAAGCGTTTACTATGTCATTCTCAACTCTTGATTTTGAGGCTTTCGAAAAAAGGATAATTCCGGTGATCAACAATGCCGGGTCTCTTGAAGAGATCGAGAGCTGGCTCAGGTCGCAGCAAGGGGTAAAGTCCGTGCAACTGGCCGATTATCTCATGAAATCCAACCCGCCGCAGCGCGAATTTATAGTAGAGTTCAGCATGCAGGACGGTTCAACGGTCAGGAAGATCATCAATATCTTTGACCTGGGCAACCAGCAATTTGAATTCCACGAGCTGCGTGACGAGTAATAACCACTTAAAAAACACTTCTAAAAGTGGTATGTTACTGATTGTCTCGAAAGAAATAAACTTTTTATTAGCCAGGGGACTTTTGCCGCTAAGAAAATCGCTCCGACAAATGTCAGAAACTGCAACGTTCGTGCG
Organism: uncultured Methanosarcinales archaeon; assembly: GCA_964610495.1. Classification (GTDB taxonomy): domain Archaea; phylum Halobacteriota; class Methanosarcinia; order Methanosarcinales; family Methanosarcinaceae; genus Methanosarcina. The sequence goes on along the minus strand of CAZSVY010000199.1, from coordinate 4,269 downwards.
GCAGCTGTTATCAAATACATTGCCGGAAAGTATCGGGACCTTCGGAATCCTCTCCTGCCGAAAGTTTACTACTTCTCTTATGATTGGGAACAAAAGCAAAAAACTAACCTTGAAAATAAGAAAAGCAACCAGCCAGCTCTGGCTGCACCTTAAGCTTTGCTCAAAAAACGGTATAGTGAAAATGTTTTAATTCACAATATCGACCTGCTAATTATAACAAAGTACTTATAGTGCCAGAGCTGACGGATATTACTGACTAATCAGTCAATAATAGAGATAAACTATGAAAAAACAGGTTAAGGACAAAAGAACAGCCATAGCAGAAGCTGCCCTAAAACTCTTTACCGAAAGAGGTTTCCATGGCACCTCCACTGCATAAATCTCAAAAAAGCAGGTGTAGCGACAGGCACCCTTTTCAATTACTGTCCTACGAAAGAAGATCTTATAATAGCCTGTACTTTGAGGTCAAAGGCAGGTTAAGCCTCAGCATAGGAAAAGGGATCGAGATCGAGAGCACTTTTCAGGACAGACTGAGAAAAATCTGGTCAAACTTAATTAATTGGGGTGTGGACAATCAGGAGGAATTTCTTTTTGTCGGGCAGTTCTGTTCATCCCCTTATATAACAAAGTTTACGCGTGAAGAAGTTATGAAAGAATATGCCTTCTTCCACAAGCTTGTGAAGAAGGGATAAAAACGGGAGAAATCCGGGAATTTTCCCCGGAGTTGACCATTACAATGTTTTATCAGGGCAGCAGGGCGGTGGTTAACCTGATCCTTAATTTAGACTTACCAAAGGATAAAAACGAACTTATAGAGGACGGATTCCAGATTATCTGGAAAGGTCTGGCTAAAAACTAATTTTTCACCCCATTTATGAGTGATCAGTCAATCAAATATCGAGATTAATGGATCCATTTATCTCAAAATAAGCAACTGATCAAACAGATTTTAAGGATGCGCTTCAGTCATTTCAATAATCCCCAAGCTGTCAACTGTTTTTTAATATCTCTCAGTTCATCATCACTAAAGGCAAGTCCCTGGTAATGCCTCATACTTGTTAGGCTGTCATGACCTTGCCTCAAACAAACACTGGATTCAAGGATTCCTGCAGCAATGGACCACGATTCAATAGTTATTCTTGTCGTTTTTACGGACAGTCCATAAGGATTAATATTCGCCTCTTTAGCCCATCTTTGCATATTTTGATTCCAGGTTGCTTCAAGTGGTGGTTTTCTTCCTGTCCAGAATGCTTTTAATATATAGTCAAACCCATAAGGTAAAGGATAAATAGTCCTTTCCAATTGTCGCCGTTTGTGCTTCTTCTGTGCTTCTTCAGGCAGATGGATAATATTTCTCTTTTCATTATACCATTCCTTGTGGTCGTAAAGTCTAAGCATTTCAGCATATCTCATGCCTGTAATTAAAAGAATATCCAGAATAGTTTTATGTGAATCCATTGGGATTGCAGCTTTAAGGGTTTCGTACTCTTTAGGAGTCAAAATTCGAATATCCTTGATATAAAGGTGTAAGGCTTCAGGATCTTTTGTATATCTAGACATAGGGTATTTTGTCGTTTTCATAGTATGCACTCTCCATATTCCCATACTATATTATGCATAGATTATATTTAAACCTATGCATTTAAGATAAAAAAAGGTAAAAATTTCTTGAAACCTATCTAAAAAACAGAGAAATACAGAGGTTTTACTATAAAACCTATGCATTTTTTATCTCACGGAAGTTTTTTCAGTGTGGAGTTTTGTACTCTGTCTTTAGAAGACGAGCTCATCCCAAAACCAAATTTTGTTATCTGATCTAAAGAATTTCAGCCTTATTTTCGTGATCGGAAACTCAATTGATCAATTGGAATTTGAGAATTAAGAGACTCTATTTTGAGTTTTCGGACAATCTATCACACGTACTTTGAGTTTGAAGGTACGATCCACCTTACCAAGGCTATAATGATCAATCTTTATAGATTGACAGTCACTATTTGCAGCTTGAATCTCCAAAATATGCATGACAGGACCACCTACCATACCAGAAGGTCCTAAATTAATATCAGTTTCTTTAATCAATTTAAGGCCGTTGCTGAGTACAGCATTTGGGATATCCCAAAAATCACGAGCTCCTGGCATATCAAAGAGTATCAAGCAAAACTCGTCTCCATTCTTAAGAACGATGGTCTTTCCACTGGCTTGATCAGTAATTACTTTTATTTGATTCACCGCCGAGGGAGTTTTGCCTAAAGTCGTTGTCTCTCCTGTAGAATTTTGGCTTGTTCCTATAAATTGCCCAAAAGCAACAGGATGGCTGCCTACTTTCACTATGCCCATAACTGTGTTTGTAGCGGTGTCAATTACATGGACAGTACCCTCGTTGATATTGTCTTTCACCACATATACCTTTGTCCCATCCGGAGTAACTGAAACTCCATTAAACCAGTCTTCTACAAGCCCAGCGCCTGTTTTTACTGTACCTACAGGCACCGTGGCTGTAACGGTATTTGTTGCAGTATCAATTACAGCAACATTTTTACTGAGTTCGTTTATCACATATACCTTTGATCCATCTGGATTGACTGCAACTCCTTTAGGATTACTTCCTACGTTGTTCACCGTGGCTGTAACGGTGTTTGTGGATGTGTTAATTACAGAGACAGAGGCGTCGCCCATGTTCGCCACATATACCTTTGTCCCATCTGGGGTAACTGCAACTCCAAAAGGCATCATTTCGACATTCACAGTGGCTGTAACAGTGTTTGTTGTTGTGTTAATTACGGAGACACTGTATCCCCAGAGGTTAGTTACGTATACGCTTGATCCATCGGGATTGACTGCAACTCCAACAGGATTGGTTCCTACGTTGTTAACCGTGGCTGTAACAGTGTTTGTTGTTGTGTTAATTACAGAAACAGTACCCTCGTAGCTTGGATCGCTGCCTGAGTTCGCCACATATACCTTTGATCCATCAGGACTGACTGCAACTCCGAAAGGATTTGTTCCTACAGGCACCGTGGCCGTAACAGTGTCTGTAGCTGTGTCAATTACAGAGACAGTGTTGTTGCCACTGTTCGTAATATAAGCAAACGGCGCTGCATATACAATATTCACCATTATTAAAATTAGGATTAATGAAGTTAAGGCTAGAATACAACTTTTTTTATTTAACATGCATTTTCCCCTTTTACCATATTATTTCTTATCAGAATGTTGTCCATTTTAATTGAAAGTGTTTGCCAATTTGCTCCTCAACGGCATATTATCTATAGACTGAGTAATCAAAATCATAAATAAAGTGATCATAAACACAAACTTTATTTTTTATTCAATAACCATTATTAAATTATAGTTGTCAATATTTTAGAGACTTTAGAATATCAATAGATGTACAGTTGATTCAGAAAGAAATAATTTATTAACTTATTCATAGTGTAAAAAGATATATATCTTACTGTTAGCAAAATTTATAAAATTAGAAGCGTCTATTCGATTTGACTATTTAAACCCTATGAGCCTTTGGCACATGCATGAGCATGAAAAAATTTTATAATTATAAAATTTTTCATAGGGAAAGTTTGTAACTAACTTCGAAACTTAGAGCCTATCCGAAAAGTCAGTAATGAATGTTGAAAAACCACAATAGGTCTATAATATTAACGTATCCGTTTCGGTTTTGCATATTGATATTGTAAAAATTACAGTAGATATCCACTTTTCGGATAGGCTCTTATTATAAGAACCATCTGAGGTCAATACTTTCACACAGCTCGGATATGCCTTTTAACTATTGCATGAGTGATGATTTCTGAGGATGGTTAAGTGGATACATCAGATAAGTACATCAGAATGTGCTCATTAGCGAAGGAAATTCAAAGAAAATGGGTATTCCAATCCGGTGATTTTGTTTATAACCTGCTTTTGAGGAAGTTGAGGTTTTACTCTATCCCGGAAATAATCCTATTAATTATCTCTGGCTACCGAGACAAGATCAACTTCAAGAAATATGCATTGAATTCTTTATGCATAATCTGAGGATATCGAAATTCGAAGCATTCTTACGATTTTTGGAATGGTACTCTGGACGCCCAGATATACTTTCGAACAAGGACTTAAGAATGGAAACGATTTCATTGACTCGGGAGAAGAACTTTTGTTAAACCGTGCTATGATAATGATGCACTGGAAAAAATGGGACGGGGAAAATTGGGTAAAAGCTTTAGAAGGTATAAATCATCAGGGAAAATTCCCGCAAAAAATTCTGATTAA
>CAZSVY010000198.1:0-17622 GCA_964610495.1 uncultured Methanosarcinales archaeon | reverse complement strand
GGTATCAGCCAGCCCGAAGCCGGCACTCTTGAAGCGCGGTTGACTGCTGTGCAGGGGCCGGTGCGTTTCATTCCAACTTATAAAGGCCAGAAGCTTCCAACCTCGGAAATCGCAGCTCTTCCGATTCGCTCGGGCAGTATGAAAAACTCGACCTACTTTGCACTAACTCCCCAAAGCTTCACCGACTTCGACTGGCTGGCTGTCCTGGACTCGACGGCATACACTCGCGGTGGGCCGCCGCTTCAATAATGGGACGTTACTCCCAGGCAGTAAAACTCTTCGATATTTTAAGATATCTAGAATTGAGAGTATTATGAATTTGCTACTCTTTGATTTCTTTAATAAATATCTCCGGGGTAAGGATTCTCAAGTAATAGGCACAGATGATTTGCCTGATGATGTGATTTTGTTCAGAAAATAGTCAAAGTGGGCGAATTAAGGAAAATATTCAAAGTTGCTAAGATTACTCAAAACTAACGAGAGCCGCCGGAGGGACTCGAACCCTCGGCCTGCTGATTACGAATCAGCCGCTATACCGCTAAGCCACGACGGCAAATGTACAGGAAAAATAAGCAGACTTAAAATAGCGATCTAGAATTTAATTATTTCGCTTGTGCAGGGATGTTTGCTTTTGCAGGACTGTTTGTTTCTGCAAGGCCTGGATAATCCTGGCGTCCCTTAGATAATCCTGACTTCCTTTAAATAATCCTGGCTTCTATGCAGATATTATACTGGTGGGGGGCATACGAACGGACTACCCTTTTCTCCAGAACCTTGATTTTCCGTCCTGCTTTTTCCGCAGCTGCCTTTATGAGTTCGATGGAGCTTTCGAAGAGGTCATCTTCAGGGGTTATTCCGTAATAATGAATGATTCCGCCGGGTTTTGTCAGGAGAACCGCAGAATCAAGAAATTCAAAGGCGTTGTGAGGGAGATTCATAATCACATGGTCGGCAGTGCCTGCAAACTTCTTTGCTTCTTCCCTGGCGTCGCCTTCGATTGCTTCGATGTTTTTCACGGAGTTAATAATTATATTTTCCCTGAGATAACGCACAGCATCCGGATTTTTATCGATTGCCAGGACTTTTGAAGGCTTTTTGCTCTTTGCGATCAGGATGCTGTAAGGGCCGACGCCTGCAAACATATCGACAACGATATCCCCTTCCTTTACCCAGGAGAGAATTCTTGAGCGCTCGGTCGAAAGGCGGGGTGTAAAATAAGCCCGCGCAAGGTCGACTTTATAGCGGCAGCCGTATTCCCTGTGAGTGGTTTCGGTCCTGGGCTCGCCTGCAACAACCTCAAATTCCCTGACCCTGAATTCCCCGATTACAGGTGTAAGAGGCTTAAGTACGGTTTTTACATTCGACTGGGTCCGGAGGAGAGCATCGGCAATTCTTGAAGCTTTCTGCGTATCGAGATCAGGATCTTCCAGCAGGGCAATATCTCCTATTACCTCATAGGCGGGGCTGAAGCCAAGCAGGTCTTCAGGAACAGGTTTTTTTTCCTGGAGCTCAAAATCGCACTCGGTAAGTTCAGCTTCCTCAAGAAAACTCTTCAGCTCGTCAGGGGCAGGCTCTCTGGTCAGGGGAAGATAAAGAAATGTCGCATCTGCGCCTATTTTTACGGAATTATCAAGAATTTCAAGCTCAAGGAGCATTCTTCTTACAGGTTCTCCTTTTTTTTTAGGGACTTTTACGCACTGCCGTTTCATGGAAAATCGACCTTTCGGAAGCCTAAGGTTATACTTCTATTAATAAGCTATCTCAAAATTATCTGGCTATCTATCCGGTTATTTACCTAACTCTTTCTTCTGCTATTTCTTCTGCTACTTACTCTGCTACCTATCTAGCTATTTATCCGGTTATCTATCCAGTATTTATCCTGCTATTTATCTAGCATTTATTCTGATACTTACCCTGGTGTTTATCGGTTATTTATCCTACTTATCTTACTGTTTATCCGGGTATTAAGTTCTTGAAAAAGCCTGAGTAAGTTTTCCGGTAGCGGAAGATTTCTCAGAAACTTTGCTTCCAAAGGGGTCTTTAAGCCTGGGTCTTATTTTCAAATAAGGTAAAAAACACAACTTAATTTTAAGGGGTGCTAAATTGGTAATGGGAGTGGGCATTAACCAGCTCAGGAAAATCTCGCTTGGATTGCAGGTTTCGACCCTGTTGACTTACATGCTTGGATTTACTGCACTGAAGCTAAGCGGCTCAAAAAAAGAAGGAATTCCGAGACACGGGAAAATAAATACTTTCGGATATACCCTGGGAGCCTTATCTTTACTCTATATGTTATATTCCGGAATAAGGCTGATAATTGCCAGATCAGCTCCTGTAATATTATACATTCACGGTCTCTTCGGGCTTACGACTCTGGCTCTCAGCTCCTTATTCGTAGCTAACAGGTGGAGCTGGAAAACTGTGAAAAATATGAGGATTCTTGTGGTTTTGTTCCTATCGACCTTCAGCGGAGGAGTCTACATGTTTTCAAGGTTTTATAAGCCAGGGGTGTCTTCAAAAAAACAGCGGATTAAAAAGCGGTTTGTAATTAAAAAGAATTCATGATTAAAATGATTTAAACTAGAAATAATTTATGAAGACATAAATTTGCTGCTAAGTTATTGGCTGAGGGGAATTCTCCTTATTTTTTAAGTTTTTGCATGGCTCATAAATAAGTGGCTTTGCAAGTAGAAAGCCAAAACAAATTTCAGGGTAATTAGTTGAACCGAGAACAATTAACCTGAGTGCGGCTGAACTTTCAGGATAGCTTAGCTTTAAGGAAAGTTAAAACTCATGGCAACTCAACTGGATGACTGTAGTTAAGCATGAAGTATAACCCGAAAATCACCAGAAATATCCCGCAGGTATAGAGAATATAACTATGCATTTGCTGGGAGAGCAGGTTTTTTCCACGGCCGAATGACCCGGATACGACAGTAAACCAGCCCAGGTCTGCGGTCCAATGTCCGAGCATGTAAGCCATTGTAAATATAATTCCCAGTTCATATTCCTTTAGTACAAGGGCCCCGCCCGCAGTCAGCCACCAGATCCAGAAATACGGGTTCGAGACTGAAGTTATCAGGCCTATCAGGGTCGGGCTGGAAGTCAATTTCGAGCCTGGCGAACCCTGAGAAATCCGCGCAGAAGAAGTCGCGGCTCTGGCGTCCTTTAAGGTAAAAAACCCGAAGACCACAAGTGAGAGCCCCCCTATAAGGAAAATTGCGGAAATTATACCGCTGCCGACGAGCGAGGCAGCCCCGAAAAGAATCAGGATGTAGAGCGCGACCTCCACAACTATATGACCGAATACGACCTGAGGACCTGCAAGCCAGCCTTTTTTCAGAGAAATCTCTATAGTTGCAAAAAGGATAGGTCCCGGAACGAGCGCGCCTGTAAGCCCTACAGAAAAACCTAAAAGAAGAGCTTTCAAAATTTCAATTGTTAGCATTAATATCAAAAGTTTTAAAATTTCTTAGATTCATTTTGAAAATAAACCTCCGCACAGCCGGAAAACCCGGATAAATAAAACCAAGCAAAAAACAGCTATTTCTCTATATAATAGAGAAAACCCACTGTCGGAGAAAAATGAGAAAGAATTTAGAGGATGATTTCGTTATCTCACAACCGTTGCGCCGGTTGATCACGCCGGATAGGGTTTGGGGATTATAAGTATCTCTAAACCACAACCGTTGCGCCGTTTTCGATCAAACCTTTTTGAAACGGTTTGCGCTCAAGCCTTTTTTAAAAAGGCCTGCGTTTTCGATCAAGCCTTTTTGAAAAGGCTTGATTTAGAGGATGATTTCGATATCCAGTTCTTCTGCAAGTTCTTTATACCTGTTTCGGATGGTAACTTCCGTAACCCCGGCGACATCTGCAACTTCCCGCTGAGTCCTCCGCTCACCGCAGAGAATGGATGCAATATAAATTGCAGCTGCAGCAACTCCTGTGGGGCCTCTTCCGCTTGTGAGTTCCTTTTCGGAAGCCTGCCTCAGGATCTCAACGCTCTTGGACTGGACTTCTCCTTTGAGGTTAAGGCCGGAACAGAACCTCGGGACATAGTCGATTGGAGACGTGGGCATAAGCTTCAGTGCAAGTTCTCTGGAAATAAAGCGGTAGGTTCTTCCGATTTCTTTCCGGCTGACCCTGGATACCTCTTCGATTTCATCAAGGGTTCTTGGGACACTGCACTGGCGGCAGGCAGCATAAAGAGCGGCTGCGGCGACACCTTCAATGCTTCTTCCACGGATAAGGTTCTTGTCCACAGCTTTTCTGTAAACGACAGCTGCGGTTTCCCTGACAGTTCTCGGTAGACCCAGAGCAGAAGCCATTCTGTCCAGTTCGGATAATGCAAATGCGAGGTTTCTTTCAGTTGCGTTACTTACACGAATTCTACGCTGCCATTTTCTTAAACGATAGAGCTGAGCACGGTTTTTGGAAGAAATTGATTTTCCGTAGGAATCACGGTTTCTCCAGTCAATCATTGTGGAAAGCCCTTTGTCGTGGATTGTGTATGTCATGGGCGCACCCACACGGGAACGCTTCATACGTTGATCATGATCGAAAGCTCGCCATTCAGGGCCTTCATCCACAAAATCGGCATCAATGACAAGTCCGCAGTCCCCACACACAAGCTCGGCTCGCTCGTAGTCGTGAACGAGGTTCCTGCTACCGCATTCTGGACACACGGCCTTTTCGGTCTCAAAACTTTGCTCTTTTTGCTTCTCTTTGCGAGCTTTGATCATGGCACGTATTTTTTCTCTTTCAAGAGTGTCCGAATAGCGAACTCTTTCGACTTCTACCATATTATATCACCTTACAAATTAAAATGACCATATGTTTATATTCCTCGGTACTTTGGCTGCACCACTGAAATTACAGTAAATATATATAATGAAGGAAAAGAAAAGTCACGGCTATAACTAGCAAAAAATATATAAACCAGTTAATGTCAAACCATAATAAAGAATTCAAACGCGCATTCAATGTCAGAGATCTCACCGAATATAGACTCTTTCATTAACGAGAGCCCGAAAATCTGAATCAGGAGTTCGTTTAAAGCCCTTCACTAAAAAATATGGATGATTTACAGGTCCAAAAACACTGACGATCGTACCAATCCGATTCAGGGCCTTATCTACAACGACCGAATTCAATTTAGGAAAACTACCTGAGACATTCTCGGGTTTTACCTCATCCCCTCTAATTATCAGGTTTTTAACACCTGATCTGTGCAGCACTTTACCGAGTCGTTTCATATCAGCCACGAATAATTAATAGCTATTTCTCCAGCTCAGGGCAAAAATCTCCTGGCTTTGAGCATGTTATTCTGTCAGTCATAAATAAGAATATATATTGTAGACTGAAAAGCATATGTAGTCTACGCTCATTATATATAAAGATATCGCAAGACCTATATTATACGTTAGTCTTAACTAATTTAAGATAGTAAAGTATAAAATCGAGGAGAGGGAATCCACAACCTTATATATTAAATGGACATTGTTGGCAGCAATCAGACCATAGATGTGGTCATTTTCAGTCACTAACTCCGATTAATGATCTCGTTCCAGGGAGGAGACTCATTGTCCAAGTTCGTATATTTTTTTGGAAAGGATGTAACTGATGGCAAAAGTAGCATGAAAGACCTGCTTGGAGGTAAGGGCGCAAACCTTGCCGAGATGGCAAATCTCGGAGTCCCGGTACCGCCAGGTTTTACAATAACAACCGAAGTTTGCGTACTTTATTTAAAAAATCAGAAGTATTCTGAAGAAGTACTCAAACAGGTCGAAGAAGCGATCGATAAGCTCGAGACCTTAAACAACAAAAAATTGGGGGACCCAAATGATCCGCTGCTTGTTTCTGTAAGATCCGGAGCCAGGGTGTCCATGCCGGGGATGATGGATACCGTCCTTAATCTTGGGCTCACGGACAAATCCGTTATCGGGCTCGCAAACAAGGTCAATGACGAAAGGTTCGCTTACGATTGCTATCGCAGATTCGTGTCGATGTTTGGAGATGTGGTTCTGGGAATCGACTCCGACAGATTCGAGTCTCTTATCGAAGATAAGAAAAAAGAACTTAAAGTCGAATCCGATACCGATCTCGATGCAAAAGCACTGAAAGAGCTGGCTGAAAGGTTCAAGGGAGTTATCAAACTTGAAAAAGGGTTTGAGTTCCCTCAGGATCCGAAAATCCAGCTTCAGATGGCAATTAATGCTGTTTTTGAGTCTTGGAATAATCCGAGAGCTATCACTTACAGAAAACTTAATGAGATTGATGACAGCTGGGGCACAGCCGTCAATGTACAGACCATGGTTTACGGTAACAGAGGAAACACCTCAGGCACAGGAGTAGCTTTTACAAGAAACCCGTCTACAGGAGAAAAGAAGTTTTTCGGAGAGTACCTTATCAACGCACAGGGCGAAGATGTTGTTGCAGGCATCCGGACTCCGGACTTTATTGACACTCTTGGGAATAAAATCCCCGACGCTTACAAACAGCTTGTTGATATCTGTCAGAGGCTTGAAGCCCACTTCAAAGACATGCAGGATATAGAGTTTACTATTCAGGAAGGAAAACTCTACATGCTGCAGACCAGGACAGGGAAGCGCACAGCTGCCGCAGCCGTGAAGATAGCAACGGATATGGTAGCAGAAGTGCTGATTGATAAGGAAACCGCAGTCACGAGGGTTAAAGCCGAGCACATCGACCTTCTCCTGCATCCGAGAATCGATCCTAAAGCAAGATTGGAAGTAATCGCAAGGGGACTTCCGGCATCACCCGGAGCTGCTGTAGGAAAGGTTGTATTTACTGCCGAAGCGGCTGAAGATATGGCTGAGATCGGAGAAAAGACAATTCTCGTCCGAACCGAAACCTCTCCTGAAGATATAGGAGGAATGGCAGCTGCACAGGGTGTGCTTACCGTGCGCGGAGGAATGACCTCTCATGCTGCAGTCGTTGGAAGAGGTATGGGTAAGCCCTGCGTTGTGGGTTGTGGAGAAATCTCAATCGATACAAAGAACGGTCTCTTCATGGTAAATGGTCACACTATTAAAGAGCACGATTATATCACTATTGATGGAAGTGCAGGCAGTGTAATCATCGGGAAAGTAGATCTGATTGATGCCGAAATAAATGAAGACCTGAAGCAGGTTCTTCTCTGGGCTGATGACATCAGGACCCTCGGAGTGAGAACAAATGCGGATAATCCGGCAGATGCAGGCCTTGCCCGTGAACTGGGGGCTGAAGGTATCGGACTTTGCAGAACCGAACACATGTTCTTTGGAGAAGACAGGATTCCCGCAGTAAGGGAAATGATCATGGCCGAAGACGAGAAGTCCAGGAAAAAAGCCCTCAAAAGATTACTCCCCATGCAGAAGGAAGACTTCCTTGGGATCTTCCGCAGCATGGAAGGCCTGCCCGTAACTATCAGGCTGCTTGATCCGCCTCTCCATGAATTCCTTCCTGACAAGGAAGAGCTGGACACAAAGCTCAGGGAGCTCGAAGCCTCAGGAGACTGCGGAAAGATTGACGAGGTAAAGAAGGTCATCCAGCGTGTAGTTTCCCTCAAAGAACTCAATCCTATGCTTGGCCACAGGGGATGCAGGCTCGGAATAACTTACCCGGAAATCTATGATATGCAGGTTCGTGCAATCATGGAAGCAGCCTGTGAGCTTGCAAACGAGGGAATGCAGATTGTTCCTGAAATCATGATTCCGCTCGTGGGCCTTGTAAAAGAGCTTTCTGTCACCAGAGGAGAGGTCTGCAAGATGGCAGAAACGGTCATGGCCGAGAAGGGTATAAAGATCGACTACAAAGTAGGAACAATGATCGAGCTGCCCAGAGCCGCAATTATCGCAGATAAGATCGCGCAGGAAGCCGATTTCTTCTCCTTTGGGACAAACGACCTGACCCAGACAACCTTCGGGTTCAGCCGCGACGACGTGTCCAAATTCGTGCCCATCTACCAGAAGGCAGGAATTCTTGAGCACGATCCGTTTGCAGTTCTGGACCAGGAAGGCGTTGGCGAGATCATGAAAATCGGCATAAAAAAAGGCCGCTCCGTCAAACCCGACCTCAAAATGGGAATCTGCGGAGAACACGGCGGAGAACCGAAATCCATACACTTCGCCTTTGAAATAGGCCTTGACTATGTAAGTTGCTCTCCTTACAGAGTCCCGATCGCAAGGCTTGTAGCTGCCCAGAGCACAATCGAGTCCAGAAAGTAAAATAAACCCTGAAAGTCGAATATTAATTAAAAAAGGAGCAGGATGAAAGTCCTGCCCATATTACTCTTTTTTGAAAATTTTAACTGCGTGCCGCAGGTCTGGAAGCTATAGTCTGAAAATCCTGATTCTTAAATTTATTGGCTCTTAAAACTATTACCTGATGTAGTTTTAAAACAGGGCTGACACCCGTTATTTAAGGAAACAAAAAATCTGAAAATATGACAAATCTAGTATAAATTTGGTATAAATCTAGTATAAATTTATTGTAAGTACAGTATAAATATAGTGTAAATACGGTATGTATCTAGTGTGAATATAGTATAAAATACAGGTTATTGCGGCCCCAATTAGCCGCAACTTTCCCTGATGCCTCCGGCTGCTCGGGCGGCTTCCGGAATTAGTATTCCCTTGAGATCATATAATCAGCAATCTGAAGGAGAAGTTCTTTTTCCGGGCAGTCCCGCAGGACATCCAGTTTTGCTTTGCCTTCGTTAATGTATGAAGTTGCAAGATTTTTTACGTAGTCAATTGATCCGCACCCGGTTAAAATCCGGACGGCTTCATCGGTTTCTTCTGGAGTAGCTTTCCCTTTTCCGAAAACGTCAAGTTTCACACCCTTTTCGAATGCATCGATTACGATAAGGGTATGTTTTCCTTCCATAAGATCGCTGCCTCTTACTTTACCGAGTACTTCCTGCGGAGTGACCATATCCAGAACATCGTCATACATCTGGAAGCCGATCCCTATAAGGCGCCCGTACTCGTATAAGGCCGCTGCAATCGCATCAGAAGCTCCCCCAAGAAGGGCCCCGATCTTGGCTGCAGCTGCATAAAGGACTGAGGTCTTTTTTTCCACCATCTCAATATATTCAGGTTTAGTAACTTTCTCTCTTTTTTCGAAATCCATATCAAGCCACTGGCCTTCACAGATCTCGGTACAGGTCTTTGAGAGGACATCCATACATTTTAAGATCCTTACAGGTTCGTTTTCGACTTTTGACAGGATCTCAAAAGCTTTGGAATAAAGCGTATCGCCTGCAAGAATTGCTCCGGCTTCACCCCAGATCGTGTGGACCGCAGGTTTCCCTCTGCGAATATCGTCCCTATCCATTATGTCATCATGGATCAGAGTGAAATTATGTACAAGCTCCACGGCCACCGCTGCAGGTAAAACCGATTTGAGATTCGAGCCTGCAGCTTCGGCTGCCAGAATAAGAACTGCGGGACGAAGGCGTTTTCCTCCGGCATCTACCAGATAGCGAGAAGCTTTATACAGCTCCTCGGGATGGGCTACCGGAAGCAGCTCATTAATTGCGGCATCAACATGGACGCTTCTTTTTTTGATCTCATCAATTAGCATCATAAACATCACGAGGTACGGAATATACTTCCTATACAATTATTCTTCTATATATAACACTTCACCGTTTCTGAGAAGGTGTACGGTATCTCCGAGTACATACCCGGCATCTTCCGCCATCTCGATGTAGTGTCCGTGCATCTCCATATCCCCATGGGCAGGGATTACATGTTCAGGATTCACCATGCGCAGAAGTTCCCAGTGGTCTTCCCTGTATGCGTGTCCTGAAACGTGCACATTGTCATAAATCCTGGCGCCCCGCATTTTAAGCTTGGTCTCAAGGGCATAACGGTTAGCCTGAGTCATGGGGCTCGGGATCACATTCGCAGAGAAAATAACCTTGTCTCCCGGCTCAACTGTATAGGGAGTTTCCCCGTTTGCAACGCGCACAAGTATAGAGCCTGGCTCCCCCTGGTGCCCGGTGACGATTGGGAGGTACTTGTTCTTTCCTTCCTGAATAATGCGTTTGAAGGCCCGATCAACATCCTTCCTCTGGCCGTACATCTCGACATTGGAAGGCAGCTCCAGATACCCAAGGTCTCTCGCAGCCCCGACATAGCGTTCCATTGAGCGACCCATAAGCACAGGAATCCTGCCCATTTCTCCGGCTGCTTCAATAATTGCTTTTAGCCTGGGAATGTGGGAGGCAAAGGTGGTAATGATCATCCCGACGTCGGACTCTTCTGTTCCGAGCAGCACATCCCTCACCATATCTTTTGCAATCTGTTCCGAAGGAGTTTTTCCTGAGCGCCCGGCATTCGTACTCTCTACAATCATTGCGATAACCCCTTCCTTTCCGAGGGCTTTGAGACGCTCGAAGTCCGGAGCTTCACCCATTGTCGGAGTCCGGTCCAGTTTGAAGTCGCAGGCGTAAAGAACCGATCCAACTGGAGTGTGAACTGCTGCAAGCACACAGTCAATAATGCTGTGCTGGACATTGATGAATTCAACGGAAATATCTTCCGTAACCTGGTAGGTCCCACCCGCATTCAACGGAATAACCCTGTTGCAAACCTCAAACTTGCGCTCGGCCTCGATCTGTTGTTTGATAAGGGCCGCTGTATATGGTGTAGAGATAATTGGGGCATTATACCTGTGGGCAAGTTTCGGAATTGCACCGATGTGGTCAAGATGCCCGTGGGTACAGACAATTGCCCGGACAGTTCCATTGATTTCTTTCATAATGGTATCATCAGGAATTGCCCCCATCTCGATAAGTTCGAGTGAATGCATTTTGTCAATTTCAACGTCTTCATGGATCTGAACCCTATCGAGCCGAAGCCCCATGTCCAGAATGATAATATCTTCACCTATAATTACCGCAGTCATGTTACGGCCCATCTCATTATAACCGCCGACTGCAACAATTCCTATTTCTGTCATATTTTTACCTCTTATGTATTTTTTATCCTTGTGAACCCCAATCCTCAGAATATGGATCAGGCGATGACCTTAAAGTTCTAACCATGATGTGAATGGAGAGCATAATATAGAATCTAACACAGAATCAGCCTTAGAGCAGTCACTACTCAGCCCCTGCTCGCAGGAAGAATTCAACCCCCGGATGAGAGGATTCAGGTTGCATCTCTTGCAGAAGAATTCCACTTTAGATATATATTTGTTTCAGTATACAAATATTCAAGTGCCTGTTAAGTGCTCCAGAACTGCCCAGGACTACCTTCAAATCCTCTTTTCCTTAGATGCATTCCATCAAAGGATTCTACCTGCAAGATCGAACGATTTCTGGCTACTAGTTCAATTAACAAAAGCCTTTACGTGCTCTTCCTTTACTGGCCAGTATTTCAGTATTTCTTAAGAACCTGACTTTCAACCAGTTCGGGTAAGATTTCCGACTTTAAAGTGCTTTGAAAACGTACAGTCCTCTATTTCAGCCGTTTCTTCGGGAGCTTATCCAGTAACCTGCTTTGCTATTTGGGTCTATGTTTTTATTGATTCTTATTCCTGATTTTATTCCTGCTGATTCTCACTACCATTCTTACCTGGATCATTCCTATTATGATAACTCTCACCAGTTGATTCCTGAGTCGACAATTATCATAAATTATTCCTATTCCAATAATGAAATCACTTCATACTAAGTAATTTCAGCCTGGGTAACTGTGAAACTAATTCTTAGTTTAATTGATTTTACAGTAATTCTATGAGACTAATTCCTTAGTTTAACCGATCTTAGATAACTCTATGAGACTAATTCGTTAATTTAATGGATTATTGGGGTAACTCTCTGAAACTAACCCTTAATTTAGCCAATTTTACAGCGACTGATATTCTGGTAGTTTGTGAATCCTGAAGTAGATTCTGAGGTAATTGCTACATTTTTTTTCGGTCAAGCACAACCGTTGAGCCACAACCGTTGCGCCGGTTGATCACGCCGTTTAGCCGTTTTCGATCAAGCCTTTTTTGAAAAGGCTTGTTGTGAATCCTGAAGTAGATTCTGAGGTAATTGCTACTGACTTCCAGATAGTTCAGTCGGACTTAATGGTCGTCCGTAATGATCCTGAGTAGATTTCCCATTATCTGGGAATATGAGCTATTATTCATATATTAAAGATTTATTTCGAACATTACTTTCATATCATGTATAAATATTGTTATGGAACGAACCTTCTAATGAACGTATCTGCTATTAGACCTTACCGGTATAATGTAAATTTTAATACAGGCAACAGGCAAAAGTAGCCGAAGATCTGTGCTAGGCTTTAAAAAGCATCTCCTGTTACGGCATAGTCTTTTACGTTAAAGCCGCGTTGCCCCAGGTACTCAAGGGTCCAGCCAGTAACAACCACAGGTGCGTTACGCAGATCCTGTGTGTTTGCACAGCCGCAGAGAAACATTGCAACCCTGAATTCATCCAGCATGCGGGAAAGAACCCTGACAACCGATTCTTTTCCTTCAAGGGCAGGGCCCACAAAAGGCAGGGCTGCACTTGCCGCACTGGCTCCGAGAGCAATGGATTTAGCGATATCTACCCCCGTCCTGACACCGCCTGTTGCGATAATTGGCAGGGAAACCCTGGCTTCTATAATGCTGGCAACTGTAGGAATTCCAAAGTCCCAGAAAAGTTCCCCTAGATGTTCCGAGGTCAAATCTCCACTTTCCCGGGCCCTGTAGACCTCAACACCTGCCCAGCTTGTACCTCCTGCGCCTCCTACGTCAATTGCAGATACGCCTGCCTTCTGGAGGAGAAGGGCATCTTCCCTTGAGATTCCGGCTCCTGTTTCTTTAATGATTACTGGCGTGCCCAGTACTGAGCAGATCTCTTTTATCATGTCGAGACAGCCAGTGGCATCCCTATCTCCTTCTGGCTGTATGGCTTCCTGTAAGAAGTTCAGGTGAATGGCAAGGGCGTCGGCATCGATCATTTCGATTAGTTTTTCAACTCCGTCAACTCCATATTCGCGAATCTGGGCAGCGCCCACATTCCCATACACAAAGGCATTCGGAGCTTTTTCCCTGACAACCCTGAAAGACTCCTCCTGCGCAGGGTCATCGATTGCGGCCCTCTGGCTGCCAACTCCTATTCCTACTCCCAGTTCTTCGGCTGCGGCGGCAAGGGCAGCATTTACAGGAATAGTATCAGGATGTCCTCCAGTAATCGAAGCGATCAGAAAAGGAGCTTGCAGGCGCTTTCCAAGAAGGTCTACAGACAGGTCCAGTTTATCCATATCGAGCTCCGGAAGCGCCCTGTGGATCAGAGTCACATCCTCAAAGCCCGCGCTGACTTTTCGGGATTCAACCGGGCTTTCAGCACATAACTTCAGGTGTTCTATCTTTCGCTTTGAAGTCGTGTTAATCATGCTTCATACCCTTTATCCGGACTGATTCTGGTTCCTATGGAATCCCCATTTAAGAACCGATATATGTTATCCTCTTTTCCGGCATTGAATATATATGATGTAATACAAGACATTTTGCTAAGTTCCAGAAGTTCCTGCACCTTCCCGAGCATACCACCCGTAACATCGGTGCTTCCCGAGCCTCTTATGTAATGCCTGAAATTTTCAAAGGTTTCCGGGGTGATCTCAGGTACGGGTTTTCCATCCTTATCAAGTACTCCATCCTCTGCCGACCCCAGCCCAAGTCGGGTGATCTTGAGTTCTTTTGCAAGGTAGGGAACTATCTGGTCTCCTGAGAGCACGCACGCTCCGAGTTCAAGATCCATAACAACATCTCCGTGCAGCACCGGCACAAAACCTTTCTCAAGCATGAGCTTTATGTTTTCAAGGTACATGCTCTCGATTCGCCCATTTCTGCAAACCGTACAGCCCATAGGATGTACAGCTACAGCCCGGGTTCCATACTCATTCAGAGCATCTACCACCCTTGATGCAAGTTTCTTGACAGATTCATGTGTTATAATCGCTCCTTCTGGATCAAAACTCCTGTCAAGCCCGTATTTTTTAGCGTAGGTGTGCCCAAAGGAACCTGCACCGTGCACAACAATCATTTTTCCCCGGTATTCGGAAACTTCCTTTGCAATCCTCAGGAGGTCAGCTTCTCTTACAACCCCTTGATCTGCAGCTTTGTCAGTAATGACGCTGCCTCCAAGTTTCAGGATAACAGGTTCTGTTGAGACCTTCATGCCATATCACTTAATACCTTTTTTAAACTTCCTTTACTGGTAACCGCGAAATAATGAAATAAAGCTTCAGAAATATTGAAATAAGCTTCAACAAAGTAGAGATTCTCCATATAGTACGGATCCCTCAATTCGATACAGCTTCTTCAATTCGATGCAGCTATTCTATAAGGTACAATTTTCTCAGGTACAATTTTCTCGATTAGGTACCGATTTATTAGATTGGATTCGAGATGCTCACTCGGATTTCAAGCCCTGCTCAGTGGGTTTTGTTATGGTTACCTTGCCACCTGCCTTTGCAATGGCTTCGGCAACCTGTATGCATTTATCAGGTGCGGTAAGGGCAACCATGCATCCTCCCCCGCCAGCGCCTGTAATTTTTGCCCCGAAAGCCCCGGCTTCCCGAGCTGAGTAAATTAGCCTGGAAAGTTCGAGAATATTTACTCCAAGGGCGTCCAGAAGCCCCTGATTTACGTTCATAAGCCTGCCAATGGAAGGGTAGTCGCCTTCAAGGACAAGAGATTCCCCGATTTTAGAGATCGTACCGATTGAAGCCATGAGGGGCTCGATAAGTTCGGGGTAATTTTCACGGAGCTTCCTGACATCTGCCACAAGCTCTGTTGTGGAGGAAAAAACTCCTGTATCCCCTATTATAATTCCACAATCCGGCGTCCTCAACCTCCTGCGGTCAGGGATGGTAACAACCCCTCCGAAAGTAGAAACATAGGTATCGGTGGGGCTTGCCGCTCCCTGGACCTTAATTTCGATCTCATGGCCCAGTTTTGCAATCTCGTTAAGAGAAAGCCCGCAGCCAAACAGCTCATTGAGAGCACCTATACTCGCAATCGTCACAGCTGCAGATGACCCCAGCCCGGAACCTACAGGAATATCGGAATCAACATCCAGAAAAACGCCTTTTATCGGGACGATTTCTCTTATTCTTTCAATAACTGAGGAGATATAGGGATGCTTTTCAAAATCAATCCCTGTTCTGCCGATCTGTGACTGGATTACTACATAATCGCTAATTTCTGCCCTGACACGGGTCCTCAACTCAACAGCACACGCTATTGCAGTTTCTCCGTAAACAACTGCATGCTCTCCGAAGAGATAGATTTTCCCGGGTGCAGAATATGAAATCATGTTATTCCTCTGAAAGTTCCAGATTTGATTGAAGCATGTAAAGTAGTGAATTTATACTTTAATGTGAAAGCGAATTTATTTTTGAATTCAATAGGGAATTTATTTTTGAATACAATAGTAAATTTATTTATGGATACACTGTAAATTTGTTTCCGAATACTAAAACCAATTTATTTTTGGATGTCTACCTTATTTTTCAAACCTATGTTAAGTAGATAGCGGTGAAAATTCATAAAAAATTTATTCCGGTATAAGTAAGTATCCCGGTATCCTTGAATTGAAAACGAGTATGCTCCATTTTCCGCAGAATTTCTCTTACTCCACGATAATCGCGGCATATCCCACAACTGCGTTCATGTCTCCTGAAACATCCCCACTGTTTGAATAGTTAAGCAGTTCGGCCCGGTTCGCACCAAGCTTCTGTGAAGCTGTTAACATCGCGGCAATCGGCCCATATCCGCACACGGATGCGTTTCTCCTGTAAAGCCTTTCATATATTCCCGAAATATCCAGATTAAGGATAGCCTCTATAACTTCATTGTCTATTTCCTTTGCAAGGTTTGCAGGCTGGTAATGAGTAAAATCGCTGGATGCAATGAAAGCTATTTTTTTCCCGCTTTCGGAAGCAAGATTGGCGACAAGGTTCCCCACCTCAGTTGCGGTTTCTTCATCCTGCATACCCAGGCAGATAGGAAGAATCCTGAAATCATTATCGAAGCGGTATTGAAGGAAAGGAAGCTGAACTTCGATAGAATGCTCGTACCGGTGTCCGAGCTCATCCGCATCAATAATACTTCCTGACAGCCCCCCGGCAAGTTCACGATCAACCTCGAGAGTTCCCAGGGGAGTTTTCCAGGTATCCGTAGATACTGATACAGGTGAGCCGTATCCCGTATGGTTGGGACCGAAAATAACATATGTGTCGGCTTTGGGAAGAGCTGCATAGACATGTGCAGCGACCTTCCCTGAATAGACATACCCGGCATGCGGGCAAACTGCCCCGAGGACATTTCGTTCCCGGATCTCCAGACCTTCAAAACATTGCTTGAGTTCTTTCTCCAGATTTTCAGGACGCAGGGGATAGAACTGCCCTGCAACTGCTGGCTGTCTCATTTGTATCACCCATATAAGATATGGGTCATTTTTATATAGCCTTGCAGTATGCAGGACTGCTTCTCGGGATCAGAGAGGTGTTTCGAAGTCGGTCAACTCGTAGTTGAAAGGAGTACCATTAAGCCGGGATACTTCCCTTGCAAGCAGCCAGTAGACAAGGGAAAGGGCTTTTCTACCTTTATTGTTTGTGGGAATTACAAGGTCCACGTTTGAAATCAGGTTGTTGGTATCACAGAGTGCTACAACGGGTACACCGATGCTGGAAGCTTCCTTCAGAACCTGGGCATCGCCTGCAGGGTCGGTTACGATTACAACATCAGGCTCAAAGAAACCGTGGATCTGAGGGTTTGTAAGCAAGCCGGGAATGAACCTTCCGAGCATTGCTCTGGTGCCGAGTGCCCTGGAAAACATCCTTGCAGGGTGCTGCCCGTACTGCCTTGAAGAAACCACAAGAATTCTTGAGGGATCGTAATGAGACAATAACTTTGATGCAACTCTGATTCTTTCGTCTGTTGACTGGATGTCAAGCACATATAATCCGTCAGTTCTGACCCTGTATACGAAACGCATCATATCCTGGGTCTTCTGCTGGGTACCTATGTGAACACCTGCTGCCAGGTATTCGTCAATGGACACAAGGGATGTGGAACCTTCTTTAGCAGAAGCTGCTTCATCCTCGGTTTCTACAGGCACAGATCCGGTTTTTGCTGCGGCTTCCTTTTCAGGTGCAGGTTTTGCTTCAGCCACGGCATTTTCTTCAGGCACAGGCTGTTCTTCGGTTTCCTCCTGCCCTGTTTGCTCAATTTCCTCCATAAAGTCACCTCATAATATAGAATCAACAATAAAACACATTCAATATCTGAAAATGTATCCCACTGCGCTTTTAACTGGTTTTACGTTTGACCGTGATAGGAATAACTCCGGCCTTCAACTCTTCAATAGCGATATAGAGAGGATCCAGCCGCCCGTCATCTTCAACAAGGACAGGAGCTCCCATTGCAATTTGCAATGCTCTTGCACCTATGATCCGTGCACGCTCGAACCGAGTATACTTTTCCTTGACCAACTGATCACCCTGAAACTTAAAAACGCTCCGATGAATTCCGATAATTTGAGAATCATGATAAGTTTGATATTTTATAGTACATGCCTTAAAACCAGCACCCTGGAAATAGGGA
>CAZSVY010000197.1:0-3074 GCA_964610495.1 uncultured Methanosarcinales archaeon | reverse complement strand
GGACGTTTTCGTAAAAATTTCTGGAAACCTCTATATTATTAACAACAATAAGTGGACATATAAATCTCATCTTATTCCCTCTTTTATAAGTAAATATGATATTGAATACGAGTTATTGTTCCAAACTTTTTATATAAGAGTATAAAGCCTTCAACAATTTCTTAGAATATGTCTTCCAATATATTCTCCTTTGATTTATTCTCTTCCAGTGTATCATCTTTACTCTAAAAAATTAATCTGGAAAACTACTCTGATCGTTATAAAGTTACTTCTGTCTTTATTAATCTCAGCCTGAAAGAGTGAAAGTATCTTTTTCAGAAACATTCAGGTAAAAATCCCAGATCACTAAGCTATTGACGCTGAAAATCTCCTCAGAAGAAATTCGGAAAATTCTCTCCAGAGAAATTTTCGATAAACCATAAAACTTTCTCCCGAAAGAGTCTTCAAAAAAGCCTTAAAAAAGAAAAAAACCAGATAATCTCGAATCTGATAGTGAATTTGAGTTATGAAAATAAAAGTTGCTCGCAAAGCAAGCAACTGCACTGATCCTGAACCTTTACTCCGTACTGAATCTTTACTTAATCCTGATTTACCTTCTTCTGTATTCCCTGCATTTTTCCACGAATTTTTCCACCGGGAAGGTGGCAGGGTGAGAATGCATATAACCTGCCAGGGTATTGTGCTCGACAAGGCCGTCAAAACCGTCCTGTATACCTTTTCCGCGCAACATTTCGTATGCGAACTTTGCATCACGGTCGCATTCTGTGAGAGAGTAGTGGAATTCGTGGCCTCTGATATTGTGAGAAGAGAAGTTTTTGTCCAGAGGACGAGCCTCGGTATACCCAAGGGCTTTAAGCCGGTTTGTCATGCGAGTGTTTGCAGGTACGACGTCTGCAAGTTTATAGATTCTGTTTTCTATCTCATATGTCCCGCAGAGATAAAGCAGGCCGCCGCATTCCGCATAAATGGGCAAACCATCAGCTGCAAGGCCCTTAAGTTTCCGGGTCGTTTCTGACTTCTCAAGGATTTCTGCGTAAAGTTCGGGATAACCCCCTCCGAGGTAAATCCCATCGACCTCCGGAACCTCTCCTGCCATCGGGCTAAAAAATTCGACTTCAGCCCCGTAATCCCTGAAGGCGTCGAACATATCCTGGTAATAGAAACAGAAAGCCGGGTCCATGGCAATTCCTATTCTGAGATCTGCTTCGGGTCTCTGGATACGCCTGATCTCCGTAACCGAATAGGGTTCGGCAAGTTCAAGCACTGCATCAAGGTCAACGTTTTCCTCAATAAAAGCTGCCATTTCCTCAGTATTGTAGTCCTTTTCATGGGCCATATACAGCCCGAGATGTCTGGAGGGGACTTCGATATCTTTCCTTCTTGGAATCGTGCCTACAATAGGGATGTTTCCCGGAAGCGAATTTCGTACAAGCTCCGCATGCCTTGGGCTGCCTACCTGGTTAAGGATAATGCCTGCAACCCTGACTTCAGGATCGAACTCGGAGTACCCTTTCAGGAGGGCTGCGGTGCTTCTGGACATGCCGTGCACATTAATTACCAGGATTACCGGCAGATCAAGGGTTTTTGCAACGTGTGCGGAACTTGCAATTTCCGTAGAATCGATTCCGTCAAAGAGACCCATAACTCCTTCTACTACCACAATATCCGCATCTGCAGCCGTCCGGGCTACCGTCTGCCCAATTCCATCGGTGCCCATCATATATGTGTCCAGATTCCTTGAGGGACGCCCGCAAATTGCAGTGTGATGAGAAGGATCGATATAGTCAGGCCCTACCTTGTAAGGCTGGACTTTTAGCTGCCTGTGCTTAAGGGCAGCCATAATACCCATGGAGACTGTCGTTTTTCCGACCCCGCTGTGGGTTCCTGCAATAAGTATTCCTTTTGTCATCTGCTGGATATTGTTGCCGTTAAAATATATTAAAGCTATTAATCCGGCTGCTTTAAGCAATTTGTAATTGTTTTCAAGAAAAAAGAGTGCAATAAAAAAATTTGTTAGGATCTAAACAAATAATGTAGAGATGTTAGATTTTTGAGGGCAAATCTGGTTAAAACAGAGCGAAACAATATCAACACTTAATATCGACGCTTACAGCAAATTAGTTAATTTTTAGTTTAATACTTTAGAAATAATTATAAAATTAAATAAAGCATTATAAAGCTTTAAATCTGTTTTTATGGCTTTAGTCGGGATTATAAAGTTTTAAATACATTTTTGAAATTTTTATTTCACACTGTTAATGTAAGTATTGTTATATATATAATTGAATGGATGGTTTTTAGTTCCAGGTCTTCTCAAGTTAGATGAGCAAGATCAGATGAAATCAGAGGAACAATCGGAGGAATAATATGAACTCAAGTGGAAAATCAATTGCAAAAATTCTGGGATCTATTTTTACGATATTAATGATCTCAACTTTAATCACTGCAGGAGCAGTTTCCTGTGATACTCTTACAAAGTCTGCAGAAGCCTCTGCAACCCCCTGTGATGCCCCTGTAAATTGTGATAAGGAATGCACCTCATGTGATTGCGAATCTGTTACAGACTGTGAGCAAGCAAACTGTGACTGTGAACTATGCGACTGCAGTTCTATTATAGACAGTGAACAGGACAACTCTGAACAGGAGGGTTCTGAAGACCTTGCAGGTTGCAATGAAGGAAATTGTGATTCATGCGACTGCGAATCTATTGTAGAATGCGACCAGGCAAACTGTGACTGTGAATCATGCAACTGTAAATCCATTGTAGACTGTGAAGAAGACGACTCCGAAGTTGCTGAAGAAGAAGCCCCAAGTGAATGTGATGTTGAAGAAGTTCCAATTGAATGCGATGTTGAAGAAACTCCAGCTGAAGAATGCGATGTTGAAGAAGAAACTCCAGCTGAAGAATGTGATGTTGAAGAAGTCCCAAGTGAATGTGATGTTGTAGAAACTCCAGCTGAAGAATGCGATGTTGAAGAAGAAACTCCAGCTGAAGAATGCGATGTTGAAGAAGAAACTCCAGCTGAAGAATGTGATGTTGAAGAAGTACCAAGTGAAGGTGATGTTGTAGAAAC
>CAZSVY010000196.1:0-18725 GCA_964610495.1 uncultured Methanosarcinales archaeon | reverse complement strand
GTTCCTTTTCCGAAGCCCAGATGAAAGAAATCAAAAATTATGTCAGCAACGGAGGCGGGCTGGTTGTCCTGGGAGGGGAACAGGCTTACAATTATGGAAACTACCTTAATTCCTCGCTTGAAGAAATCCTGCCTGTGCTTTCAAAGCCTTCCGAATATAAGGGAGGGAGGAACCTTGTCCTGATACTTGACGTCTCTCCAAGTACTGCTGCCCATAAAACCCAGGGGGATATCCTGGCAAATGCTATCTATATTATCCAGAACGAAAACCTCAGAGATGCGAATGCCGGGATTATCGCATTCGGAAGCGAGGGATATGACGTTTCCGGAGGGTTTGTGTTCCTGGGACTTGCCCAGAATCAGGAGATCCTGAGAGACAAGATTTCACGACTGACCCCCGACGAGAAGAGCAAGACTTCCTTAAACGAGGGGCTCAACACCGCAAAAGATATGCTTACAGGTAGCGACGGCGAACTTGATGCTATTATTATTTCAGACGGGGCAATCGAGGATTCCTACGAGCCAAGCCTTGAGGCTGCAAAAGAACTTCAGGAACTCGGTGTAAATCTGTATTTTATCCATATCCGCTCGGTAGCTCCTTCCCAGACTGATAAAACCCGAAATTATTACGCTGAGAACCTGATGAGAGAACTTGGACTTGAAAATAACTATTTCCATATTAATACGAGCGAAAGGGCAAATATAGGCTTTGAGCCGCCGAAAGAGCCTGCTGAAGAGGGAGAAGAAGAGGAAGTCGAACTTGACGCTTATCCCCTTCTTGAATATTCCCCTGACCACTTCATTACGAAGAATGTGAATCTTACAAATTCCAGTATTACAGGATATAACGATGTTACTCCAAAAGCCGGGGCTGAGCGCCTGGTTATTACTGTTACGGGAAAGCCTGTAATTACCACATGGCGTTTCGGGCTTGGCAGAGTTGCGGCCTTTACCACGGATAACGGAGAGGGAGAAGGCTCTCGCTGGGCGACTAATCTTTACAACGGCTCAAGTGCAAGGCTTATTTCAGGCACTACGAACTGGGCAATAGGCAACCCGAGAGCCGAAGAAGGAGCTGTCCTGGACGGCCCGGATACCTGGCTTGGCACACCTTCAGATCTGGCTCTTACAATGTACGATGAGGGAATTCCGCAGCTGAAACTGGACGGAAGCCCCATCGACCTTGCCCTTACCGGAAGGAACACCTACGAGGCAAGCGTAAATCCCGAAACCATCGGAATCCATGACCTCTCAGGGTATCCGCTTGCGGTAAATTACCAGCTTGAGTACCGGGATGTGGGACTCAATGAGGATATAGAGTCTCTTATCCTTGCAACCGGAGGGAAAATTTATACCGAGCAGGATGCCAGAGCCCTTCTCCTGAAAGATGCGCGGCAGAACTCGGAAAGGCAATCTGACGAGCCCGTGAGCCTGAAAGTGTACGTGCTTCTTGCAGCGCTTGTGCTTTATCTGAGTGAAATCATTGCCAGGCGCATAAAAGAGATGAGAAAGCTGAAAAATGCGCAGGTTGAGGTAGAAGCCGGAGCATAAGAGCCCATAAGGGCTCTTTTAAATATTCAGGAAATTCTCTCGCAGAGTATCCTTTGAAAAATCCTTCAGGTCACACAATACTCTTTGAAAAATCCTTTAAATCACAGGAAACTCTTTGAAAATATTTTTGGAAAATCGTTTTTCGAAAAATTGTTATAAATACATCAAAAGATTCAGGGTTACCTGCCCGAAAAAACCGGCGAAAACCGGCACTATAAGGTTATCATCAATTTTATTGACTGCGGTTTCTGTAAGGGTTGCAAGAAAAGCCATTACGAGGGAAACAATAGGATTTCCGAGAATAAGCATCCCGATAAACAAATCAACAATAAATTCCGAAGCCGAGCCTTCAATTGATTTGTCGTTTTTAAAGATCTTTTGAAAAACCCGCCTCTTTCCGTAAAATTTTCCTATAAGTGCTGCAGCCAGGTCCCCGAAGGTGGTCATAAGGATTGCGGCATAAGCGATTTCCCGGCTGAACAGGGCTATTACTGAAATCGCTCCGAGTGTAAAGAAAACGTGGCCTCCGAAGCGATCGGCTTCATCTTTCCTGTACATGATATAGAAAAAAGGTATTCGAATTCCATGCTCGACCCGGAAATAATCAAGAATGAGGACAGTAACGAGAAATATCATGAGTACCCAGAGCACGGCTTCTTTTCCGAAAAACTCGTAGATGAGCACTATAAGGATTGAAACCAGGTGTACACTTTTTCTCAGGATTTCCAGGACAAACTCTCTGGACAGCATGGCAAAAAGATTCTGTGAGGATGTAGTATAAAGTTATATCTGTTTCTTTGTTTCCTTCTTGCTGCCATCCTTCTTACTGCGTATCCTTTCGGGTTCGTATCCTGAATACTTCAGATATCTGTAAAAAACGGATAGGAAAAATAAGCCGCAAAGATCAGGAAAATGGATCGGAAAAATAAGCTACAGGGATCAGGAAAACCGGAGTCAGGAAAATAAGCTGAAGAAATTAGCAAAAGATCTGGAAAAACCGTGAAAGGTCAGAAAAAATATGTAAAAATCGCAAAAGTAGGAAAAATTCAGAAAAACAGAAAACTCCGGAAAAGCCGCAAAGGTCTGAAAGGCCTGTGAATACTTATACTTAATAAACCCGAAAAAAGGTCTGTAAATGCAGCGGAAAATGAGAACTCCAGGTCCCGGTTTCGGTAAGTTAATCTCACCTGAAAAATTTGGATTCAGGAATCCAGTTAATTTATTCTTACTGGATTCTGTCCCTTGAAACCCGGCTTTCACGAGCCTTCGTGTGCAGTGTCATAATCGGAGTTGACCACTGTTTCCTGTATGCTTGAGTTTTCCTTTATTACTACTTCAGGCCAGACTTTAACTCCGGAATGTATTGTTGAATTGTTTCCTATAGTTACTTTATGCCCGATAACAGTTCCGTTTTCAAGGAAGCAGTGTTCTCCAATGATGGTTTCGTCTGATACTACCCCGCCTGAGATATTGCAATCCTTTCCTATGGACACATCATTGAAAAGGTAGGACGAAAGAATCTTTGCATTGTCCTCTATAGTACAGTTTGAGCCTATCACGCTGTAAGGCCCGATAAGAACATTATCGCCTATAGTTGTGTTTTCCCCTATGACTATTGGCCCTACAAGGGCAGAATTCGAACCTATGCATACATTGTTTCCTATGGACAGGGGGCCTTTTATTCTTGCGTTCCGGGTTGTGAAATTCCCTTCGATTGTCGTTCCGGGAAGGGCATCAAGCATCCAGCGCTGTGCCTGCCTGTAAGCTGCCGAACTTCCTACATCAGTCCATTTTCCCCGCACAAGCACGCCGTTGATTTTTTTGTCAGCTTCAAGCATGAAGGGAAAGAGGTCTTTTGCAAAGTCGTATTTTCTATGTCTAGGGATCCATTCAAAAATCGAAGGGTCGCAAACGTAAATTCCTGTGCTTGCAAGGTTGCTGAATATCTGCCCTGCTTTTGGTTTTTCCAGAAAACGGTGGATCCGGTTGTTAATATCCATATCCGCAATTCCGAATTCTCTCGGATCGTCAATCGAAAGAAGCCCTATCGTTATCGGGGCATTATTCGATTCATGGAAACGGTACATCTCTCTCAGGTCAAGGTTAAGGACATGATCTCCCCCAAGCACGATAAATGGCTCGTCTTTCAGGTACTCCTCGGCATTTTTTACCCCGCCTGCTGTTCCGAGCTTTTCTCTCTCATACACATAATCGATATGTACCCCAAACATATGCCCGTCCCCGAGCTGCTCCTCAATGAGTTCTCCCATGTATCCCAGGGTTATGACTATCTCATTGAACCCTTCTCTTGAAAGATGCTCTATCAAGTGCCGGACTGACGGCTTATTAAGGATCGGTATGCTCGGTTTAGGGTGCTTGAAAGTCAGCGGCCTGAGTCTTGTCCCTGCCCCTCCGCACATGATACATGCTTTCATATTTTTCCCAGATGTTCTTATATTGTTTTATCCCGTAATTATTTCGCTTTTTTAATTTCTTTTACTGCAGTTATATATCGTATACAGGTGACTCACTATTTTGCTCAACTTCAAATTTGTTTCATTTTACATGATCATTCAACAGTACCAAAAAGGAATTGAGATTTACTCAACTTTTAACCTTTTACGTCGCTTGCTGTTGTATCATGTATTGAACTTTCGAATGGGTTTGAATCCGCGAAATCATTTCAGGATACAACACAGATGTTCTTATATGAATATATTATTAACGATCTGTTTGAGAATGATTACTCAGAAGAATGATAATTATTCAGAAGAATATCTTCTTTTCTTTCCACTTCGATTTCCCTTTTCCCTTCATACTCCGAGACGGTGCCTGTTAAACCGATAAAATCCCCTTCCCGGATTGACACATTCAGGGCTTCAGCACCTGCTGTTTTTGGAATAAAAACACTCAGGACTTCGGAGTTGCAATTTACCTGTAAAAGCAGGTGCCCGCCTGTATAGGTAAACCGTTTGCTCAGAACTTCGGCTTCAAGGAATACCTTATCCCCTTCAGAGGATTCCCGGGTGTACTGCCTGGCTTCTCCTCCTGTCTCCTGTCCAGAAGCTGTAAATTCCGATCCAAAGCAAAGATAAGCTGTCATGAGAGAAGTTAATGTCATAAATAGCAGCAGTACCATGACTTTTTCTTCTTTTTCCATACTTTACCCCCTGCTTTTTCAGGATCTGGAATTACTTTACAATTGAGACAAGTTTTATTTCAAGGATCAGGGTTCTGCCTGCACATTCATCGTTAAAGTCCAGGGTGGCAGAAGTTTCCGTGGAATTGAGCACTTTAACCTCTCTTCCGCCGGGTGTTATGATTTTCTTTCCCGGTTCGGGAGGAGTATCGATTTCAAGCCTTGCGAGAGGAATCTTCTGGACAAGGTAATCCTTATATTCTCCGTAAGCTTCCTCAGGTGGGATTATAAGGGTTTTTTCTTCACCCTCTTTCATTCCAAGTACGCCCTTATCGATACCTTTTATTACCTGGGCTGCATCCGCCCGGAAAAACAAAGGCCTGTAACCCTTTTCTTCATCATATATGCCTGCTTCGACGGCTTTTTCCTTCAAGGTTGTATCGAAGACCGTTCCATCCTCAAATTTTACAGTGTAATCAATAAGAAGGTAATCTCCCTTTTTTACAGTGCGAGAATTTTCCATTATCCCTTTCTCCTGTGCATTTTCCTTTCAGTATCCTGTCATCTCAAAATCTCCCTGGATATCGAAAGGCTGCACACTTTGAAGAAATACTATAACTCTCAATTTGAGTTCCAGGAACTTAAATTTATTCTATTGAGACGAGCTTTATATCAAAAATCAAGGTTTTGCCAGCAAGCTCGTGGTTAAAATCGATCATTGCGTGTGTTTTGTTAACCTCTATTATAGTAACCAACCCATAATTTGTAGGGATTTTTTGCCCTGTTTCAGGAGGTTCGGTAAGATTCAGCTCTTTAATAGGAACAGCCAGGATCTTTGATTTGTCGTATTCTCCATAAGCTTCTTCAGGAGGGATTGTGATAGTTTTTTCTTCCCCGACTTTCATTCCGACTACGCCTTCGTCAAAGCCCCGGATTAGCTGGCCCGAGTCAACTACAAAGGTTAGAGGGACATACTCCCTTCCTTCAACGTATATGCCCGCCTGTCTTGCAACATCTTCTCTTGAGGTGTCAAAAACCATGTCGTTTTCGAGCCTTCCAGTATAGTCAACCTGGACCGTATCTCCGGGTTTTACTGTTGTATTGTCTCCTCCCTCGCTCCCGCTATCCGTGCTCCCATTATCCGTGCATCCGCTGCCAAGAACTGTGCTTACCAGGAGCAGTATCGCTATGAAGAAAACTGCTCCTTTCCCGGCCTTCATCCCTTTCGTTCCTCCACAGAAACTATTCGGACTAAGAAAATAAGGGTCTTTCCTGCAAGCTCATGGTTGAAGTCTACAACAAAGTTGCTCTCACTGACTTCTGTGATGGTGCCTGTCAGACCATTATCCGTAACAAGCCGCATTCCGACTTCCGGAGTAAAATCAACAGCATCAACCGGCAGTTCTCTCGCTAATTCTTCATTGTATTCTCCATATGCTTCTTCAGGAGGGATTGTAAGGGTCTTTTCTTCCCCTGCTCTCATTCCGACAACGCCTTCGTCAAACCCTTTTATCATCTGGCCTGCACCGACCGTAAATGTAAGGGGTTTATAGTCTCTCATTTGATTGTATATGCCTGTCTCGAGAGCTGCTTCCTTTACGGAAGTATCGAAAATTGTGCCATCTTCAAGTCTTCCTACATAATTAACTGAGATAGTATCCCCGTTCTCAACTCTTTTGCTGGTATCTTTTGTTATATCCTCGGCCATAAGAATCAATAAAACAAACGAGAACATGCTAGATAAACGTGCTGATAAAATAAAAGTCAAATACCGGTTAAACAGGAGTTTCAGGAGCGGGAAATGCAGGAATTCCTGAAGCTTTCTCTTTCAGGTTTTAATTTTGGATTCAGTTTCTTTCAGTTCTTTTTGATATTCAAGATATGAGTAAACAGCCGTGAACCCCGCAATAAAGAGTGCAGGCCCCAGAACGAAGAAGAACGCAAGATCAGGGAAAAAGGCTCCCAGCACAGCAGCTATCCCTGCAATCCTGAACAGCTTTCCTCCGAGCCGGTTCGTTTTCTTCCAGACCCTATCGCTGCTGAGGGTCCAGGGAGTCCTTATGCCGATAAACCAGTTTCTCTCCGCATTTTCTATAAGAATTCCTATGTAATAGAACAGAAACCCTATTCCCACGGGAAAAACGGAATTCGGGCTAATTCGTATGCCCGCGTTCCAGAGCAGTACCTGGAGATGGACGGCAAGCATAAAAAGGATCAAAAGTATCACAAATCCGTCATAATACTTCCTGAATTTAGCTATATTTTCTCTCTTCGGATCGATTCTGGGAATTGCCAGGAACAATACTGCAAGCCCTGTGATCAGCAGGGGCATGAAAAAGAGTCCCCAGAGCTTCGACATATAACCATCTACTTCTCCCCGGGAGTTCCAGTGAGTTGCCATTGTTTCAGGCACATGCGGGTAAAAATAGATTGAAACTATAAAAGAAAAGATTATCAGTATTGTAATTACAGCTGTAGTTTTACGCATATAAGTTGTTAAGACTTTTCAATTATTTAAAAAAAGGGGAGACTGGAAAGTGTGCTGTCGGAAAAAGTATGATGGCGGAAATCTGAAAGTATGCTAGTAGAGAGCTGAAAATATGCTGAGGCTTTAACTCTACTTCAGGGCACGGGGTTTTTCAGGGCTTGAAATGTAATTGACCCCTTTCTGGAACTTTACGCAAACCTTTTCAAAAAAGTTTGATCAAAACGGAAAACTACGTAACGGCGTGATCAACCGGCGCAACGCAAGCCTTTTCAAAAAAGGCTTGAGCGAAAACGGCGCAACGTTTGTGGTTGAGAAATACTTCTAATCCCCAAATCCTATCCGGCGTGATCAACCGGCGCAACGGTTGCGGGTCAACGTTTTTATGACAGGGATTTCCCTGACCTCATCCTGAATCCTCCAATCAGTGCTGCAACTCCACCTGCGACCAGGAAGAAACCATAAATCCAGGGCAGGACAACAGCACCGGCAAGCGGATTGATTAGCAGGAGTACGCCAACGACAATTGTCAGGAGCCCGAGAGCAGCCATTCCTATACCTCCTCCCTTAAACGCCCAGACAAGCCTGATTACACCATAAAGAATGCTCCCCATCCCCAGTATTATGACAAGAAGTGCCAGGATCACAAAAGGGATGAACGGATATATGAATACTAATGCTCCGATAAGGATACCCGCGAGTCCTATGAGGATCTTCCATCCCGAATTTTCTCTGTCCACCAGCAGCGAAACGATGGAAAGAATCCCGGCTAAGATCCAGAAAATCCCCAGTATCTGTAAAAGCATTATAGTGGTTTCTACAGGCGAAGATAATAGAAATACGCCTATAATTATGTCAAAAATTCCCTCCAGTACGACCAGCCACCAGGGAATCTGGAATCCTTCATACCCGGCAGCATAGGATTTTGCAGTTGCCTGTTCCATATATTTGCCTCCAGGGCTCTTCATAGCGACATCTGAGTCCTTAATTCGATATTGGGCATTACCGAAAATATGTACACGTCTCAAAAAAAATCTTTGTTGTGCCTGAACTGGAATTTTTAGCGTCTGGCAGTTGAATTCAGTAAGGAGTGTATGCAGCCAGCAGGGGTTGAAAATAACATCCATCCTTGACCGTATTAAGGGTCGGGTCTGGCGCAGACCGGAAGAGAGACAGGTAACTGCTGGCTGTTGATGCATAGGTAGCCACTCATGAGGCATCCTGGCTCTCTCAATCTCAGCTCAGGTAAGCTCAATAATGTATTATTCCGTATTATATATTGAGCATTATATAAATTTGCGGATTATGTAAATTTGTGGATTATATCAATCCACATACATCTATTTTGACATATTTTAGAATGTGCTGTCCATTTTTAGGCTATTTTTCACCTTTATTCTCTACTAACGAAGGTTTAAAATATTCTTTTTGTATATAACATTATAATTAAACTTAGCATGTTGGTAGTTATGGCAACAAGTCAGGAAAGACAGAAAGCAAATCTGGCCAGAATGAGACAGATAATGGAAGAGATTGAAAGCACGACAGATGATTATGATCTGATTACCGAATTGCATGAACTTTTAAGAAAACCGTATTCGCTGTCCCTTAAATGGCATATGATTGTGTTTAAAAATGAAGTTGATAGAAGCTTATGGTATCTGGAAGATATAAGAAAAGAAGAAATTGAAGTAGAGAAAAGGAAGCGAAGGCGAGGAAAAGAGCCCGATGAAGAACCGGACCAGGTTAACTGCACGTTTTCCGAGATACTTAGTGCATTTCGGACCGAGGTTTCTAGAACCACGAGAGCAAACGTGTTTGCAATTCCAAAGTCCATGATCGGAGAGTGTAAACTCCAGTGGAGCGACGCCGTGAAACAAAAATGGGGAGAAGACAATATCGGGCAAAGGGAATTACTGGAAAGGGGTATCTGTAATTGAAAGAGTATACGAGTTTCCTGCAGTCGCAGGGATGAATCGGTCTTCCAATTAACCCATTTATCAAATAATAGATATATCAATCAACTGGCGTATTAATTAGCCAGGGCTTCAATTAACCGACATTCCATTTACTCACCTGTCAATTGACCGACATTCCATTTACTCACCTGTCAATTGACCTATATATCATTCTATTCATGCCCCCTCGTCCCTGACTTCTACCATGCTCTGAGATTTGCAAGCTGAGTGCTTGGAGCAATCCCACAGCCCGGAGCAAGAATATCCACTCCTTCGGAAAGGCATTGTTTTGCTTCGGCTTTCACGGAAGCGGGAGTTCCGAAGAGCAGGGTTCGTGAAGGAGAAAGTTTCCAGTAACCCGTCCTCTCTCCGATTGATGCTTTTGCAGCTTTTATGTCTACCTTTTCTTCAATGCTGATGGCATCGAAACCGCACTTTGAATGGGTTTTCAGAAAATCTCCCGTATCGCCGCAGATGTGGAGGATTCTCGGGCCTTTTACTTCTTGCAGAACCTGTTGTATCAGGGTTTGGCACAATTTTCCAGCACTGAAGTAGATATCATTCCTCAGCCGATTATCCCGCAATAGGGCATACAAACGACGTATTCTCCGTACTCGAAAAGTGCGTCTGCGTATTCGATGCAGATCTCAGTGCAGGTTTCCATGAAGGTATCGAAATATTAGGGCTTTTTAATTGTCCAGATCAGGCCGTTTTTTATTTCGGCAAGATGGGTAAAAACTGTCAGGAGATCCCCGTGCCTGCAATAAGAGGAACTTCACCATCGGTTCCGTTACCTGAGTGGGCTTTCAGGACAGCAGGAATTTTTCCCTTTTCAAGCAGGTTCTCTGGGATCCTGAGGCTTTCAGGCCAGTTTGAGAAGGCGTGAGTTAAAACCGAAGGTTGGATATCTTTTGTGCCCATTCTTATACTACAGCCCATAATCTCAGCAAGCGAGGTCTGGTAATGCCCCGGTAGAGATAGTAGAAAATACAGGAATTACCCTTGAAATTCCTGTGGAAGGCGGCCTTCACTGCAAGCGCTGTAATGAAGAGTGCTCGGAAAATGCTCCTGTGACCGTCGAGAAGGAAGGTCCTTTGTAAGCTGCACTCAGGAATGCCTCGGAACAAGCTGTAGACGCTGTGGAGGGGCTGTCCGATAAAGGTAATAGACCTCAAGAGATCTCAGCTCTGGGCGTAGATGGGCTTCAGGGGACGGCTTTACCGGCGGAGTTTACTGACGGGAAAATTAAAAAATAAAAATGGCGAGATTAAAAATGACAAAGATAAGCGTATCTTCCTGCATCTGCGATTCAAACCATACGATAACGGGAAGGGTTGAAGGAGACAGGATTATCGTACAGATCAACACTCCCTGTGAAAAATTCAGGGAATTCGACTGCTTGGAATTTGCCCTTTATAAATTGCCCGAGGATCGGAGTAATCTAATCATGGAAATGGAAGGGAAAATGGGCTGCTCTCTTAACTGCACAAAGGAATGTGCCCTGGACTGTACCAGGCAGTGCCTGATTCCCACTGCAGTATTCAGCGTTTGCAGTATAGAAAACGAGCTTGGAAAAAAGGAACATACGGAATCAGCCCTTGCAAAAGCCTCTTTTGTTGAAGCCACCGAATACACCAGTTCGGAAATCCAGTGACTGCAGGTGTTTTCCTCTAAAGCCTGCTTCTCCTTCTCATCTAATTTTTTGGCTCGCTCTAATTTTTACATATACGCTGGCTGCCGCTGGGCCCTTTGACCATCTATGGTAAAAGATCTCAATATCTAATATTGTAGATTCAAAAAACTTATTATGTACGACATATTTTGAAAAACCTTTACTTCCGAATATAAATAGTATACGCTGGAGTAAAAATGTAAACAAAAAAGTGAAATGTAAAATGTAATAAAAGTGAGATCTAAAGAAAGGTTTAAAAAGTACTGCGCAGGATTATTAAAGATTTTTAAGTGGACCGGTCGGGAATTGAACCCGAGGCCTCTACCATGCCAAGGTAGCGATCTTCCCCTGATCTACCGGCCCATGTCAGGCTTTGCTTTGTCAGCATCCCTCATACACTCGGTATCTTATATAAATCTGTCGCCATGACGGCTCGGCATCCTGTAAATAAACTTTTAGAACTTAGGAACTTAAAATCTTCAAGCAAAAACTATAAGTAGTAAATTGAGTATTAGAAGTGTTGTCGGATTGGGATGCTTTCCCGAAAAAAGCCTTTCAACTTCGATAATTCTAAAACACCTGGCATTTGGGCCCGTAGCTTAGCCTGGTGGAGCGCACGGCTGATAACCGTGAGGTCCTGCGTTCGAATCGCAGCGGGCCCACCACATAATTTTTTTGAATTTTTACCCTGGTTTTATCCCTTTTTTAGCACTCTTATTTTGCTTTTTGGATCTATTTGTTCCGTTTTTTAAATTTTTTATTTCATTTTTTATGTTTTTATTCTATTTTCTAAGTTTTTATCCTATTTTTTGAGTCTTTTTCATCCGCTTTTTAAAAGAAGAATAAATTCAGAAAGAATAAGAAATTCAGGTAGAAATGTATCTTAAAATATGGCGCGTAATATAAAAATCTCAATAAAGTATATTTATTGAGTATCGAATGTAGCAAAAGAGTTGACAGTCAGGAAAAGTTAGAGTGGGGGTAAATCCCCTTGAAGAATTTCAGGCTATATGTTTCAGGCGTTCGATATTTCTGAGCACGATTCTGCTCTCGGCTAAGATTTCTTCTTCGATCTTGCTGACAATGCAATCCATTGGGACTGTCAGCCTGTATAATTTGACCGGTCTGCCTTTACCTTTTGATTTCTTTTCTTCCCGGATATCGATCCAGTTGTTTTCGCGGAGATAACGCATCGCGACACTGACCTCAGGCTGTCTCAGGCCTGATATCATTTCAATGCTCTGGGACGAGATCTCCCTTCCTTTTGCAAGGCATGCAAGCGTAAGAGCAATTGGCCTGCTGACATTAATTCTTCTAAATAATTCTATCATTTCGTATTCGCTTGATCCCATAGCTACCGGGATCTCATCCTTTGTGTTAGAAATATCCATAAATGGACCACTTACATCTACCATTTAATCACCCGAAGAACCATTATAGAGTCAATTAATATAAATATTTACTTATGTTTTCTTTTTAATATTTATCGATTTATACTCATGTTTTAGAGTGTTTTTAACATTTACTCATTCTAAAAGAGGTTGGATGATGCTGTTTATCTTTTTCGGCACCGATTAGCAACTTTTCTCTTCCTGGACTAAATATTTTAAAAGTTTCAGTAATATTCCTTCTCAACTAAGATTTCTTTTAATTTCAGGCCTTATTTTAAATTGAAATTGTATCTAACTAAAACTCTTTTTAAATTCAATTTTTGTTTTTAAGCCCCCTTCTCTTTTAGATTCAGGCCCTGTATTAAATTCTGACTCGCTTTCGAATTCAAAAGTTGTTTCAGCTTTAAAATCTGTTTTAAACTCAGACTACGGTTTATATGGTAGGACCTCGATTTGTTTCAAAAATCAGTCAGGCCTGAATCTAACATTTTAAAAAATAGATTTTACATTCAGGAAGGCTTGAGACGAGTTTCGGCAATTTCTGCCCCCCAGTTCTCTAAAGTTATCAGGCTGTCAAAAGAAGTTATAGTACACCCATAAGGCAAAAGTTTATCAAGTTTGCGAGATGCCCTCTTTATCTCTATTGAGATGTTTCTTCCTGGTATACCTCGTATTTTTATACCCGGTATTCGAAAGATTCCTGCTCCTCTGCAGTTCGAAATTCAGACCCGGATGGAGAAAAGGTACTGTAGGGATGGGAAAAAAGCTGTTATAAGAATGGAAAAAGAGTAATATAACTCTAAGAGAGTGCTGAAATGCCGTTAAACGATTCTACCTCTAGTATAATCTATAAGAAGTCTTATCCGGGTTATAAAACCCAGATTTCAATATCATAATTAGATTTTTGAAGATTTTTGGAAGATTTACTGGAAACATTTGTAATAGCTCAGCTTTTTAATTGATTTCAGGAAAGATTCTTGAGGCGTTCTATGTTTTGGAGCACGGCCTTGCTTTCAGCCAGTACATTTTCCTCTATTGTGTTGATAATCGTTTCCATACGGACCGTTAGTTTATACAACTTGACCGGTCTGCCTTTGCCCTGATTCTTCTTTTCTTCCCGCATATCTACCCAGTCATTTTCGCGAAGATAGCGCATTGCAATGCTAACTTCCGGCTGTCTCAAACCTGATACCATCTCGATACACTGGGAAGAAATTTCCTCTCCTTTGGAGAGGCATGCAAGGGTGAGAGCTACTGGCCTGTTGATATTAAGCCTTCTCAAAAGCTCCACCATCTCGTATTCGACCTCTCCCATCTTGAAGTCGTTGTCCTCTGATGTAAACTCATTATCTGCCACAACTATCATCTACCGTTTATACCGAAAGAGCAGCTTGTGATCGCTTCCGATATCATTTTTCATCCAGTATTATCAGATCAATAGAAACATATTATTTTAGATATGTTATTTTTTACTATCTTTTATTGCCTTTATTAAATATATTTCTATTTATATGAGTTTCGGATCTGTGGGAGTATCTCACAAAATCTGTTTTTCTCAGTTAATTTAAATAATAATACTTTCTCCATATATATAATTATATGCCTATAAAAACTTTCTGACAATAGCACATCTTACACTCTTATACACGGAAAGTCTGGAGTTTTCAGGATGAGAAACAGGTTATAAATCCGAACTCTTGAAGGAAGTTATAAATCCGAACTCTTGAAGGCATTCGTTTATATTATATAGGATAAATACATTTCTCAACGTAGTTTTCCTTTGCTGAAGAAATATAATTATAGTAAGAATAGAACAAATGGAAACTAAAGTCCATTTTTCTCTCAGAAATTGTCCTCATTTTGCAGACACTGTTTATATTCTGTCCCAATTGGGTTATTCTTCCCCACTATTCTGGCAAGTCTTAAATACAAATCGCTGAAAGTTTAGTATAATGAACGCTGCCCTGGACAAAACCGCTGTATTTATCTGCCATTGCAGTGGGAACATTTCCGAACGTATTGATATTAATTCTATTAAGAAAACCCTTAAGGCAGAAGGGATCCCGGTCTTCGATTACGAGTATCTCTGTTCGAGAGAGGGACAGACCCTGATCAAAAATAAGATTTCTGAAGGGAACCTCGATCGGATAGTAATAGGTTCGTGCACTCCTTCCAAACACGGCACTCTCTTTAAAAAGTGCATTCAGGAAGCAGGCTTGAACCGGGCAATGCTCGAAATTGCAAACCTTAGGGAACACTGTGCTTGGGTACATCCGGACAGAGCCGGAGCGACTGAAAAAGCTCTCTCACTTCTTCGGGGCAAACTCAGACGCCTGGAAAATCCTGAGCCCCTTGAAGAAATAAAAGTAAATATCGTTCCACAGGCCCTCGTTATTGGCGGAGGGATTGCAGGGATAACTGCGGCAGTGAACCTTGCAGATAACGGAATTTCCACCTATCTTGTTGAGAAGGATTCCAGTATAGGTGGGAATATGGCAAAAATAGGCAAGGTTTTTTCTCCTGACAAGCTTGCGGAAGAGTGCGCAATGTGCTCATTAAGCCCGCTGATGAATGAGGTAGCAGCTAACCCGAAAATAAACCTTCTAACCTGGACTGAGGTAGAACGCTTAAGCGGAAGTGCCGGCAACTTTACAGTCAGGCTAAGGAAAAAACCGAGATATGTTCACGACAACTGTACGGGCTGTGGCCGATGCAGCAGGGTCTGTCCTGTTCTGGTTGAAAATGAGTTCAACTGCGGGCATATGGACAAAAAGGCAATTTCCCTGCGTTTTTCGCAATCCATTCCAAAAACCTACTGCATAGACGCTGATCACTGTCTGCAGTTAAATGGCGAAACCTGCGGAAAGTGTGTGGAAGCCTGTAGATCCGGAGCAATTGATTTTTCGCAGAAGGAAGAGATTATTGAGCTCAATGTCGGTGCAGTTGTTGTTGCTACCGGGTTTGAGGAGTATGACGCATCCCAGAAACCCCAGTATGGGTACGGGATTTTCAAAAATGTAATGACCCAGATGGAACTTGCCAGAATGCTTGGGATCAACGGCCCTACAAAAGGGGCACTGCTCAGGCCTTCGGATTTCAGCCTGGATCCCGA
This sequence comes from uncultured Methanosarcinales archaeon, assembly GCA_964610495.1. GTDB lineage: Archaea > Halobacteriota > Methanosarcinia > Methanosarcinales > Methanosarcinaceae > Methanosarcina. Next base: position 3,418 of record CAZSVY010000196.1, on the reverse strand, counting down.
TACTGTCAGCTCAACAGGCTCCTGTGGAAGTGAAAGCTCCTCTGGGAATTCTTCTGATAATAATGGCCCGGGAACACCTGAAAGGATAGTTATGATCCAGTGTGTGGGCTCAAGGGATGAAAAAGAAGGCGGAAACCGCTACTGCTCCAGATATTGCTGCATGGCAGCCTTGAAGCACTCTAACCTGATAATGAAAAAATATCCGGGTACGGAAATCACAATCTGCTATGTCGATTTGCGGGCCCTTGGCTTTTACGAGAACTACTATCGGGCGGTTCAGGATATGGGGGTCAAATTTGTGAGGGGAAGACCGGCCGAAATCGTAGAGAAGCCGGATAAAAGCCTTGTTGTCAGACTCGAAGATACCCTTACCCAGAAGATAAAAGAGCTGCCTGCCGATCTGGTTGTACTCTCTGCGGCCATGGTACCTTCTAAAGGAACCCGAAAAATAGCCAGTATACTGAATATTAGCCGGGACGAAAGCGGCTTTATCAAGGAGAGGCACTCGAAATTGAGGCCCGTAGACAGCTCACTGGACGGGATTTTTGTATGCGGCACTGCCCAGAGCCCTAAGGATGTTACGGACACGATTTCACAGGCAGGGCTTGCAGCTGTAAGGGGAAGGGCCTTTATTGCGGACAGCCCAAAAGCTCTGATAAACGAAATCCCGACTATCAATCCGCTCCTCTGTACCCAGTGTGAGGAATGCCTCAGGTGTCCATTCGAGGCTTTTTCCTTAAATGAGAGTGGAAAGATTTCTGTAGACCCGCTTGTCTGTACAGGATGCGGATACTGTACTGAGCTCTGTCAAAATGGAGCTATCCAGATCGCAGGCTTTACAAAAAGCCAGCTAAAAGCCGAAATTGAAGGAGTGGTCAAAGAAGGAGACCTGCTGGGCTTTGTAAACAGTGGGATTGCATCCTTGACCTGTGACAATATTGGAAATAGTGCACTGAACTATCCCGCAAATGTCAAGTTAATCAAGGTACCCACAAACCTGGTGGTAGATAAAGACCTGGTACTTCATGCCTTCAAACGCGGGGCATCTTCTGTCCTTTTTATAGAAGATCCCCCTGACAGCCCGAAAGCCGAGATTGTATATCCTCTAACTGTCAGCCATTTCGAAAAATTGAAAACAAAAGTTGGAGATTCAGGAAAACGAGTCTATTTCAAAAAAGCCTATGTTCCAAATACAAAAGGGCTCGCAGGCACTTTTACCAGCCTTGCCCGGGAAGGAGAGATGATCAAATGATTCCATATATAAACGAATATGATACCCCGGAATGTAAAACTCTTGCAGAAACCGCAAAGAAGAGCATCCGGACACCTGCCTCTCTGGGGCTTGACCGTTGCATTCAGTGCGGAGCCTGCACGGCTTCCTGTCCTGCAGCCCGCTTTACGGATTACAGCCCGCGACAGATTGTGAAAAAGGTGCTGGAAAACGACCGTAGTGTGCTTAAGTCCGAAATGATCTGGTCCTGCTTCTACTGCTATTCCTGCAACCTGCGCTGTCCCAGGAATAACAGCCCTGTAACAATTGTACAGGTGCTCAGGCAGATGGCTATTAACGAGGGCATCGGGGTTGAGAAGCTTGCCTACTTCCTTGAAATAGGAGAGTACCTTGCAAAGAACGGGGCAAGCAAGGTACCGGGCCCTGGAGTTAAGAATATGGAAAAAGACCTTGGAGAGCGCTGGATCAGGTTCAAAAAGAATCTTGAATCAACCCGCGTTGAACTGGGGCTAAGTTCGAAGGATATCAGGAATACCAATGGGGAAGTCCAGACCATTCTTAAGGCCACAGGCTATTTTGAAAGGGAAAAATGGCTCAAAGCAAAAATACAGGAAAAACGTTTGCATCAACTCCTGAGAAACCATTGTATCAAGAAGGAAAACAAAAGCGGAGATTTCGGCTTTGAAAGCGATAGAGAATATCCCGGACAGCCAGCTTTTACTATTTAAAAGCTGCATGGTCGGGCAGGAGTACCCTGGGGTGGAAACTTCCACTCGTTACGTATTTGACAGGCTGGGAGTAGATTACTGTATAAATGATGAGCAGTCCTGCTGCACAGGAATAGGACATTATACTGACATCTTTGAGGGACTGACAACAACAGCTATTGCAGCCCGGAACTTTGCAGTCGCAAGAAGATGCGGCTATCCCAATATAACCTGCCTCTGTTCAACCTGTTATGCCATAAACAAGGAAGCCTGTGAAGTCCTTAATACCAATACCGAGCTCCGGGAAAAAGTCAACTCTATCTTTCGGGAACAGGGCCTTGAAAATCTTGTTTACGAAAAAGACGATATGAATCCAAGGACAAATTTCTACCATGCAGTAGAGATTCTCTTAAGCAAGGTTAACGAGATCCAGAAGCAGAAGAAGTTTGACTTTTCAGGGGTCAAAGCTGCAGCCCATCATGCCTGCCATTACTATAAAGTTAAGTATCTCGACGTCCTTGGAAACCCTGAAAATCCCCAGTTGATAGATACCATAGCTGCAGCCTGCGGAGCCGAGCCGGTGCGCTGGTACGAAGACCGCACTCTCACCTGTGGGATGGGCTTTTCCCAGCTCCATATTAACAAAGAAACCTCGCTTCAGGTGACAAAGGCAAAACTCGACAGCCTCCAGAAGGCAGGCGTGGAGCTTATGATCCATATGTGCCCGAACTGCCATATCCAGTATGACCGCTACCAGCCGGTTATCGAAAAAGAGTTTGGAGTAAAATATGATATGGTGCACATGAATATTGCCCAGTTCGTAGCCCTTTCCATGGGCGCTCACCCCTACAAAGTATGTGGCTTCCAGACTCATTCCGTGCCTCTTGAAGGGTTTCTGGAAAAGAACGGAATAATCTGAAAAATGATCGGAAAAATCCGGGTTTTACGGAGTAATTTGAGAAATCCAGGCTTTGAATTGAGCCTGTGACCTTTTTTACTTTTTTGGGGTTTTTTGGGTTATACAAAAAATAAAAGAATTGCCGTTTTTCAGGATAAATCAAATTTACCTATCTATTTTGCTTTATTTTTCAAAATCTTCGACATTGTCAGTTTTCTATGAGTTCAATAATTCCCTGTGTTCTCTGGACTAAAATATCAGCCTGGTCAGCACTTATCCTGTTTTGAAGGCTCAGCTTATTGACCGAATCAGTGAATTGTTCAAGTTTGCTGACTGCCTTTTCAGTTTCTCCTTTTTCCAGATTGCGGATTGCATTTTCCAATTTTACAGTGAGAACGTTTTTAGTACTGTTGTCCACATTTTCAAGGTTGGATACATAGTCTTTGAGTTCTTTGACCTCATTGAGAGGGTCCTGTGGGTCTTCTGGGTTCTTTTCCCCTGCGAGCTTAATCAACCACGGAAGATAGTTACTTACTTCAACCCTTCTATGTCCTGCAAGCACATACCCTTTATCCTGTGTTT
>CAZSVY010000195.1:0-3527 GCA_964610495.1 uncultured Methanosarcinales archaeon | reverse complement strand
CTCAAAATCACCCCGGACTGCGACTGCGTACCCTGGAGTGATGCTCCTATTGTGCCTGATATCGGAATACTTGCATCAACCGACCCTGTTGCCCTTGACCAGGCAAGCTATGACCTTGTTAACAGACAGAAAGGGCTTTTGGGCTCTGCTCTGCAGTGCAACCATGAGGCAGGAGCTGACAAGTTCAAAGGGACCTGGCCCAGAGTAGACGGCACTCACCAGCTTGAATACGCTGAAAAAATCGGCCTTGGGAGCAGGGACTACGAGCTGGTTGAGATTTGAATAAACGGTTTTTGATTTTTTAATAAACTCAACCTCATTACTCCTTAATTTCTTTCTTTTTAATTTTTCATGCTTTCAGCGATGGGGACATAATTCAGCAGGTTACATGGAACATTGCAATAGTTTTTCCTTTGCTTTTATTCCAGAGCTTAATCGCTTCAGGGGTTGGAAGGAGTTTTGTCTTGATATCATTTTCTTCGAAGAATTTTTTAGCTTTTTTCGAAAGCTCTACGTAGCCAGTCTGTCCAGTCCCCATAATGAGCTTTTCTGCCCCCTTTTCGTAGATGTATTTCGCTTCGGCAAGCGAGATCTTATGGGATGTCCCATACAGTTTTTTTGAGAGCTTTTTCCGGCGTTTTTCGACCTGACCGTCCAGGCGGATAAGGATGTCATACTCAAAGTTTTTCCCCTTGACCGTAATCGAACCAAAACTTGTTGAATTAATTTTTGGTTTCATGTTTACCCCTTTCAAAACAAAAGATCTTCTCCGGATATAGAAATAACCTCCGCAGGAAGAGAACACTGCAGACAATATTATTTATGAGACCACAGGCTTATTACCCTGCAGGAAATAAACGAACAGGGATAACATTGTCACACGTTTTTCAATAATCCCATAGCCCGGAACAGGGGGGTTTGTATAAAAATTCACGAAGCCATGTTTTATGAAAAGCTTGCCGAAAATGAAGTGAAATGCAGCCTCTGTGCCCACAGGTGCAGGATCAAACCCGGTAAGCGGGGCCTCTGCGGGGTAAGGGAAAACTGTGAAGGATCGCTTTTCTCCCTTGTCTACGGAGGAGTCGCAAGCGAAGCTGTAGCGAATATAGAACAGAAGCCCCTTTACCACTATTACCCGGGGTCCACAGCGTACTCAGTCGGGACCATTGGCTGCAATTTCAGGTGCAGGCACTGCCAGAACTGGAGGCTTTCCCGGGCATCTCCGGAGGACGCTTTCCTGGAAACCCTCAGCCCCCTCCAGCTTGTCAGGCAGGCTAAAATGGCGGGGTGCCAGTCGGTTTCCTGGACTTACAACGAGCCCACGGTCTGGTATGAGTACACTTACGACGGGGCAAAACTTGCAAAGGAGGCAGGCCTCGGAACAAACTATGTGACTAACGGCTACAATCACCCCCAAAGCCCTTGAACGAATCTCTCCTTACCTGGATGCCTTCAGCGTGGACATCAAGGATTTTTCCGAAGCATTCTACCGGGAAATCTGCGGGGCAAAACTGGCTCCTGTGCTTGAGGCGTCCCGGCTTGCAAAATGTCTCGGAATCCATGTGGAGGTTGTAAACCTGATAATCCCTACCTATAATGATTCTACAGACGAGCTCCGGGAACTTTCCCGCTGGGTTTACAAAAACCTGGGGAGAGATACTCCTCTTCACTTCAACCGCTTCCACCCCCACTACAGGATGAAGAGTCTCCCTCCAACGCCTGTTGCAATCCTGGACAAGGCGCGCTCGATTGCGATTGAGGAAGGGATGCGGTTTGTGTATATAGGCAATGTACCGGGGCACCCCCATGAGAATACTTACTGTCCTGAATGCGGGAGCCTGTTGATTGCAAGGGGATTTTTTGAAGTCCAGGAATATAATATAAGCCCTGATAAGACCTGCCCGAAATGCGGAGAAGTTATTCCTATTGTGGGGGAATATGCTGGAGAGAAGTGATTCTGAAATCCAAAAAAATTATAATCTCCTGAAAGTGCTGCAAGGAAGTAAATCTCCAGAATCTCCGGCCTGATTCACAGAATGATAAATAAAGCTCGCTCTCAGACATCAAAAATTATCTATAATTATCAGCGATGCAGCTTGTTATCTTTTTTGAAAATTGATTTCCGCAGTCAGGGAATTATCTATCGGATCAGGTGGATTCTGTTCCTGAATCCTCAATTTTTTGTACTTATTATTTTTAAGGAAGGGAATATTTTGAAAGTTTTATCAATCTTGAATCTTTTCTCTTATTTGGACATAAAAATTAGAACAATATTAATAACAAATATTAATTTATTTACTTAAAGTCTTAAGTAATGCCTGGTTACCTGGCTAAAATACGCGGAATTAAAAAACTGCTTTGTTTGTTGAAAGTAAGGTCTTGAAAAGGGTTTGAAAATGAAAGTTCTTATATGCGGAAAAGGTGGAAGCGGCAAGAGTACGATTACTGCTCTGCTTGCGAAGGCAATGGCAAGAAAAGGGTACAATGTGCTTGTTGTGGACAGCGATGAATCGAACTTCGGGCTTCACCGGCAGCTTGGGGTTGAAATGCCGGAAGACTTCACGAATTACCTTGGAGGGAAAAAAGCCCTGGGAGAAAAGATGAGGCAGGCTTTTCAGAAAGGGTAAATTACAAGCCTTTTTGATGAGAAATGGGGGATATCTGAAATCCCTGAGGCTTACACGGTAGAGAATGGAAACATAAAAATGATGGCTGTAGGGAAAATTCATGATTTCGGGGAAGGTTGTGCCTGTCCTATGGGTGCGCTGGCCAAGCACCTTCTGAAAAACATAGAAACCACATCCGAAGACCTGGTGCTTGTGGACACCGAAGCCGGAATCGAGCATTTCGGAAGGGGAATTGAGGAGGGGTGCAACCTTGTACTGATGGTAGTTGACCCGTCTTATGAGTCCATACGGCTTTCTGAAAAAATAAGACAGCTTGCAGAAAAAGCCGGAAAGCCTTTGTATTTCATTCTCAACCGCACGGATAAAATTGGGACCCATTTTATGCTGGAAACCCTGGACAAAACTCACGTCCTGGCCTCGGTACCGTCGGATATGAAGGTTTTCCGGGCAGGGTTTGCAGGAGAAGAGCTGAATATGGAACTCCCGGAAATAGAGCCAATTACTGACTTCCTGATTTCTGGAACCGGGGCCTGAAGTGATTCGGGGAAGGAACTGGCAGGAATAAAAAAGGACCAGGACTGCCTGACTGACCGGTTGGAAGTCGCAAGGACTCCGGCTTACGTTCCCCAGAGTTCGAACCGGGTGTCCCCCAACTCGCGTTTTTGAGACCGTGATAATGGGGAAGCGCCCTCACCTGAACTGATCCATAGCGAAAAAGAATTCTGTATGTCGTGCCTTTAAGGCAGCTTGAAATTGCCTGAGTAAGCTGGCTTTTTAAGCTACCTGGAAGTGTACGGTTTTTATGGAATAAACGGGAGTGGGGTTTGTTTCTAAATCAATTTTAGTTGATTTAATCGCAAATCTATTTTTTAAAAAGATAAATATAGCAGATGCCACCAC
>CAZSVY010000194.1:0-4689 GCA_964610495.1 uncultured Methanosarcinales archaeon | reverse complement strand
TGCTTTTATGTTTATTTTACCGTAACCTGCCTATTGATTAAATTTTTAAGTTTTCGAAACATACCAGTTTTTAATTGTATAGTTTTATAATCATACAAGGGGAGTCAGAAGTTTCAGGAGAGTATTAAAAAATGCGATTCCTGAACAAACCTGCCAATACTGGGTGGAAAAATTATAAATGTTCAGAGAAGGATAAGGTAGTAAGAAGGATTATAGATAAATACAGTTTCACAGTATTACTACCATCCAACTAATTGCCATCGAATAAAACTGAGGTTTATACATATGGTTTCAATTAACAAGGAGGACGTGATCGTACCTCTAGATGTCCCGAAAACAATGCGTGAGACGTATGTGAATAATTATATGGAAATTACCCGCGGAACCGGCAGGCTGATGCTGTTTGCAGGCGACCAGAAGGTAGAGCATCTCAATGACGATTTTTACGGGGAAGGAGTGCCAGAAGACGATGCTGATCCCGAACACCTTTTCAGGATAGCGGCCCAGGCAAAAATCGGAGTTTTTGCAACTCAGCTTGGGCTTATTGCCCGCTACGGCATGGACTACAGGGACGTGCCCTATCTTGTAAAACTAAACTCCAAGACAAACCTTGTTGAAACAGCTCAGGCTGATCCTTTCAGCAATCTCTGGTATGACGTTGACCAGGTCGTTGAGTTTAAGGAAAACAGCGGGCTTAAGATTCTTGGGGTAGGATATACAATCTATCTTGGCAGTGAGTTCGAAGCCGAAATGCTTGTGCAGGCCGCTCAAATAATTTACGATGCTCACCAGCACGTCATGTTGTCAGTACTCTGGATCTATCCACGTGGTACCGCTGTGAAAGACGAAAAGGACCCCCACCTGATTGCAGGAGCAACCGGAGTCGGAGCCTGCCTTGGCACGGACTTTGTAAAAGTTAATTACCCGAAAAAGGAAGGGGAAAAATCTGCCGAGATCTTCAAGGAAGCCATAAAAGCCGCAGGGCGCACCAGAGTCGTTTGCGCAGGCGGTACGAGCGATGAAGCCGAAACCTTCCTGAAAAAGCTCTATGACCAGATTCACATTTCCGGAGCGCAGGGGAATGCAACCGGAAGAAATATTCACCAGAAGCCTCTGGATGAGGCTGTCCGTATGTGCAATGCTGTCTATGCAGTAACTGTTGAAGACTCAAGCGTCGACGATGCCCTTAAAATATACAAAGGCAAATAAAAAAGCCTGCAGAAGATCTGATTAGGGTATGAAGGCGGCATTGATCAAAAGTTGAGCGTTAAAGGCTGTGTAAATATGCAAATTCCGGACCATAAGACAAAGATTGTCTGTACCATAGGCCCGGCTTCCTCTTCCGAGGAAGTGATCAGGGAACTTATGCTTACTGGCATGAATGTTGCAAGGATCAATTTTTCCCACGGGGACTTCGAAAGCCATAGAGAAGTAATCCGGAGAGTCCGCAAGGTCGCAGCGGATCTAAACAGGACAGTTGCGATTCTTGCCGACCTGCCAGGCCCGAAGATCCGCATCGGGAAGCTGGAAAAAGAACCGATCATGCTTCACAAAGGAAACTTTGTGACCCTTACGGTTGACGAGACTCCCGGAAATGAGAAACGAATTCCCGTAAACTACAGGCAGCTTCCGGAAAGCGTGGTTCCGGGGAGCATTATTTACTTAAGTGACGGGTTTATACAGCTTCGCTGCCTGGAGGTTTCGGGAAAAGATGTGCTTTGCGAGGTTATTATCGGGGGACAGCTTTATTCTCAAAAAGGGTTGAACCTGCCCGGGGCAAAGATTTTCCTTGACCCTGTGACGGAAAAGGACTTCAAGATCCTTGAGTTTGCCCTGAGTGAGGAGATTGATACTGTCAGCATTTCTTTCATAGAGAGTGCCGAGGACATTCGTAAGGTCCGGAGTTTTGCTGCAGCCAGAGGAAAGTCTGTATATATCGTTGCTAAAATCGAGCGCAGGCAGGCTGTAGAGAATATTCAGGAGATTCTAAAAGAAACCGATGCCCTCATGGTCGCCAGAGGAGACCTCGGAGTCGAAATTCCTATCCAGGAAGTTCCCTCAGTCCAGAAAGAACTTATCCAGAGCGCGAAACTTCTTGGAATTCCGGTAATTACAGCCACTCAAATGCTGGCTTCAATGACTGACAATGTAAGGCCTACCCGAGCAGAGGCGACCGATGTTGCCAATGCAATCCTTGATGGCACGGATGCGGTCATGCTTTCAGAAGAGACAGCGGTTGGCAATTATCCTGTGGAAGCCGTTGAGATGATGTCAAAAATTGCAAAAACCACAGAAAATTGGCGTTCCCGGACAAAATGGGGCCTTGATACTATTATCAAGGGTATAACGGCAAGGGAGATGTCAGTGGATGAGGTAATAACTCTCCAGGTGCACGAAGCCCTGCAGAAATTGCCGGTTGCAGCCGTACTGACCCCTACAAGAAGCGGAGCAACCCCCCGCAGGATTTCGCGCTTCAAGTCCGATACCTGGATTCTTGCTTTCAGCCGCGTCCCGAGAACCTGCGGCTTTCTTTCTCTATCCTATGGTGTTTATCCTGTTGTTGTAAAAGAAACAATTGAGAGCTGGGAAAAAGAGACTACGGAAAAAGCCAAAGCACTGGGATTTGTAAAAAGCGGAGATATCGTTGTTTTCACCCAGGGTCCTTCTTTAGGAAAACCCGGCGGCACAAACATGCTTAAGATTCTCACCCTTGAATGAAAAAGGCGGCAGATGTGCTAAGGGCAAACGATTTTAGTTTAAACCCGATTACAGGTCTGAGATTCAGGACCCGGTTTCAGGAGAAAACATTAGAAAAGCTTCTTATCAAACCAATATGTTTAGACAATATATTTAGACAATATTTAGATATCAAGTGCATGATCTCTACTATCAGAAAAACTAACTTTACGCTATGAGGTTTCATTGATGAAACGAAAGGACCCAGCAACAAAAAACCAGAAATACCTGGCTATTTTTTTGGCATTAACAATGTTTCTGTCAGCCTTCATGATCTTCTTTACAGGCGACTCTAAAACAGATAGCAACAATGATGTTTCCGCTACAGAGAACGGAGAGGAAAATCTTACAATCTCTTTTTCTCAAATTCCTGGCAAGCAGGTCCACCATGAATTCAATTCCATTGCCGACGGGTTGAACATGTCCCCTGAAGGGGTAATAAGTGCAACATACGTAGACCTGCAAAGAACTACAGGAACACCATTTGAACAAGTCCTTGGGAATGTAAAAACAATGGACTCCCTTTATGGGGCAGATGTAACGAAACGCTACGGCGCAGGTTATGCTGACGGAAACGGGTTCGAACTTCACCAGATTCCGGAACAGAAAATCCTTATGCCCTGGGGAACAGTCCCGTACAATGAATACTACCTCCTTGCAAGGACAAACAATACCTATGACGTCTGGAACGTAGTCGGAAGCCCTGTAATCCTTGGTCCCCGCCAGAGCGTGGAAGATGTAATTGACGTGCTGGAAGGAAACGCAACTGCTACAACCGAGTACGATAGCCTCCTGATCCAGGCGAATCCGGAAGGAAGCATTTACCAGGAAGTAGTCACCAGGACAAATTCCACTGACATCCCGGCCGATCAGCTCTACAGGGAACTTAAAAAACTGGACGACGGCAGTTACAGGCAGACATCCCTTTACCTCAGTCCAGAACCCGAATTCACTGAAAAAATCCAGACTTTGCAGGCAAACTCCACCGAACGCGGAGTAACCTACAACGTAACTACCGCAGGAGATATTACCAAACTGATAATAACCTCTGACTTCGGAAGCTTACTTAATGAAACACAGTTGCTTTCACAGTAAGCTTTCAAATTTTTTCTTTTTTAAATACTCTTAAATTTTTACTATCTCGCGCCCTCGATTTTATTTTTCATCCGGAGTTCCGATATATTTTCGATTCTGCGTCCTGGTTTTATTTTCTATCTCATATTCCGATTTTTTGCATTTTGATTTTATTTTTTCCACATTCTGATTTTATTTTCTTTTTGTCGTTCTGGCTAAAAGAATAATTATCTATTTCTACCTGCCAGACAATCTTCTAAATAGGAAGTGATGCCATTGGGATTTCTGGACAGCTTATTCAAAAAGAAAGTGGAAGGCAAAACTGCAGAGGAATGGTATGGGCTTGCGGTCGGTGAAAACGATCCCGAAAAAAAGATTGAGTACTTTGATAAGGTTCTGAAGCTGAAACCTGATTTTGCAGGAGTCTGGAACCTCAGGGGGCTTGAATACGTAGTCCTCAAACGGTACGAAGAAGCTATTGCCTCCTTTGACAAAGCCCTTGAGATCCGGCCTGTCTACCCGGAAGCAAGGTATAATAAAGAAGATGCAGAAACCGAATTAAGAAAAATAAAGGCATCCGAAGCAAAGACAGGGGAGAAAGGAGAAGAAATAACTGCGGAAAGGACAGAAGCATAAAGATATAAAACCGGGCTCTCAATTTTTTTCTTCATCGTTGGCCCGCAACCGTTGGGCCGCAACCGTTGCGCCGGTTGATCACGCCGTCACGCCGTCACGTCGTTTTCGATCAAACCTTTTTTGAAAAGGTTTGCGATCAAGCCTTTTTTGAAAAGGCTTGTGATAAATGAATAGAATTCTTTCTGAAATCCAATGAGAATTCTTCAACTTACTATTTAATATTTATCCACAAACAAATATAAT
>CAZSVY010000193.1:0-13095 GCA_964610495.1 uncultured Methanosarcinales archaeon | reverse complement strand
AAGACCCAGCCGTCAAGAACCCCGTCTGTATAATCCGAGGCTGAAACTTTAATTTTCGAATATTCAGAAAGCTCTTCAAAAGAGGTATTTGTCGCTTTAAGGGATTCTGCTATGCTTTTTTCCACATCAAGGGAAAAGGATTTGTTCTGCGCAAGCGAATCATAAGTGGTTGTCAGGTTTACGCCTTTATCCGTTTCATAGGTAGAGACCGAGGCGTTAAGACTGGTAGAGTTTAGCCTGGAGTTCAGGTTAGAACTTGTTTTTCCGCTGCTGGAGGTGAAAATATCTTCGTACAGAACCTTTCCGCTATAATAGGTTGTGTAGGTTAGAGCAAGGGGGTCAACTGAATCAAAAATTTTTTTCTGGGTGTAAAGCGTGGCTCCGTTAATCGAACTTGAGAGAGCAGGGTTGGTCAGGATATTGAGAGGGCCGTTTGCGTAATGCTGCCAGGGACCGTAGACGAAAGTTCTCAGGTTTGTTGCTCCGAGCACGAGGTTGGATGTAGAGTCCAGGCTTGAAGAGTTTCCAAGTTCGGTTTCGTATTCCCTGACAAGCTCTTCAAGAAGCGGTTCCCTTGAGGTGATAAGGGTGGAAAGCTTCATGCTGCTGTTGAAACTTTCTCCAGATTCAAGGTTAACAAGGGTATAATTCAGGACAGGAATTTCAAAAACGTAATAAATAGTGTAATTTTTGTCGGCATAACTATTCGCATAAATATCATTTTTGCCAGAGTAAATATCACTTTTGTCAGCATAAATTTTATTTTTGCCGGTAGGTGAGATTTCCCTTTGCAGAGTTCCGGTTACTTTCCTTATTTTTATCTGTTCGGGTCTTATGTCAGGTTCCACATTGATTGCATATTCCCTGAAGGTGTGGCTGTTTCCCTGGTAGTTTGCAGAGAGAAGCGTGTTAAAAGCATCTGCCGTGATATCTTTTACAGGGCTTACTTCAATCACGAACCAGTCCGAGGCTTTGAGTTCGTTTCCGTAATAAAGTTCAATTGAAGCGTATCCTGAGGCTGTGAAATCCGGAATCTCCACATTTTCCTGGAATGAAACTTTCTGGAAAAAGCCGGTTGCCTGGCCGTAGTTCAGGTTTTTGATTTCGCGGCCTGAAGAGTCATTGACAATAAGCTTGATGTCACGGTTTTTCCAGAGGGTTTCGATTTTACCCCAGATATCCGAAGGCAGGTTTATGGAAAGCTGGAGTGTATCTTCTTTTTCCAGGTTCTGGTTTTTTGGGATTACCATAAAACCGTCTTCAGAAGACCTGTCAACAGCATCGCCTTCAGGCAGGATTACAGGGTGTTCTCCCTGCCATTCCAGGGCTTCCATTCCTGCATAATTCAGGCAGCGAGCAAGGTCGAAAGAGGCAAGGTTGATGGCACTCTGCCTGGGATCAGTATTCTCGGTCGTGTAAATGGTCTCAGCGACCTCGCTGTCTATCTTCAGAAGGTAGGCTGAGGTAAAGGTTGCAGTAAGCAGAATAAAAATTCCGATTACGGCATAGGGAATATAGGCACAGGTATCCTCAATGAAGAGTGAAAATTCGTCAGATAGTTTTCCTGCCATCAACCCTACCCCAAAAATAGAACAAATTAAACATAATTACAACTGGAATAAAAAATTATTAGAGTTCTCCCCCAATAAATACTTTACTTCTCTACTGAAGAAATAGATCTTGCTCGAGGATAAAAAATAATTTTCAATGAGAGCTGATGTAAAACTATAGTAAAATAGGCTGATGAATCGAAAGAGGCTTATAAACTGTTATAAGTGAATAATACTTTATATTATTTCTTACAATCTTATACTGTATGAAATTTAAAACAATCTTAACCCTGGTTTTTGTACTCGTTCTTATGAGTACGACAGTAAGTGCAGCAACGACGACCGTAAACCCGCATGAAGGCCGGACTTATATGGTAGGCGGCGATGGCAAACTCATTTCTCTTGTCAACTACGACAATGCTAAAAATCCTACATATTCACAGCTTGTCGAATTTATAAAGAAAGATTCCACCGATCGAAAGAAATATACCTCTACTTATGTCTGTAGCGACTTCGCCGAAGACATTCATAACAATGCAGAGAAAGCAGGTATCAAAGCGGGATGGGTAGCCATAAACTTTAAACGCGGTTCAGGCCATGCCTGTAATGCCTTCAAGACGACAGACAAGGGGCTTGTATACATAGACTGCACAGGCTCCCCCTCTCAGAAAGGAAGCTTTGACAAAGTTATCACATTGAAGAAAGGAAAAGCGATAAAACCCAATTCTTTGTATCCACCGATGCTTAAGTGGTCTGGAATGGGGACAGTAAAAAGTTTTAGAGTTTACTGGTAATGCACTGGTGATATACTGGCAAATACCGGCAATGTACTGGAAATATACTCTTCTATTTTTAAAAACGAGATTTAATATTTGAATTAATTAACTAATTATTGTTTAGTTATTTTGAATAATTTAATAAAAATTATTTAAATAATTTATACAAGTTATTTAAACAATTTGTTATATATTGTGAAAATGGCGCTCGATAGGTATTTTTGCTTTATGTATCCGGCACCGCAGGGTCTGGAAGGATTGACCAACCGGTTATAAAAGCTCTTTGATAGTTCTACACCCGCTGTGTCAATATATTTGTAAAACAGATAGCTCAACGGTATTATAAATAATACAGACAGGACACATGAAACCAGAACAGCTGCACCATATGGTAATACCGGGTGCAGGGCGAGGAAGAGTGCGCAGGTGAAACTGCTTATCACTAGGAAATGTATCAGGTACAGGGAGTAGGATATTTTTCCGAGAAAGACCGGCACCGGGGAAGAAAATACATTTTGCAGCCAACGGCTGTTCAATAAGACATACATTACCATGCCGGCACCCAGAATATGATAGCCAAACTTTGGTGTCTGGAAAAGACCGTTATTGAGAAATCCGTATAACGAATCGTTTGTGACGGTGCCTACAGGGTAGGACCCGAGAAACAACCCCGAAAACAGTATAGCTGGCAATAATATTTTATTATCGGTTTTAAATACTGACTTCTTACCGTTGAACGTATCAGCAAGCCCCATTCCTATAATGAAAGCCAGATAGTAAGTATTGAAGAAAATCACGGCTGCGGCAAGGTACATTGTCCAGCGGGTGCGCTGCGGTCCGAACAGTAATGCCATTGCGAAAACAAGCATCGACCCGTAAAATTCTACTGTCATGGTCCACAATACCGGGTTATAGGTGTCATCACCTTTAAAAAATGTTCCCCATGTAGCATGTTTAACCGCGTCGACGAGATCTGGCGTAAAGGTCCAGTAGCTGGCATAATTATTATTTCCGGAAATCATTACAGCTTCAATATAATAGTGGAATACTCCGGTTGATGCCAGTAAGAACGATAACATTGTAGCTGCTAATACCGGAACGAACAATCTTATATATCGGCGCACTGCACCGCTTATAATTATGTTCCTGTCTTTCGTTTTAAAGTATTTTTGGGTTAATACGTAGCCACTAAGAACAAAGAAGATACAGACCGAAAAGTTCCCGGCACCAATTAATCCAAGTGGTGTGCTCGAAACAATCTGTTCAAGGTTTCCGAAGTGCGATGGCATACGGTCACTATAGATCATCGCCGGGACTAATACTATGAAGAAATGCATTATCATAACATTAATCGCAGCTATACCGCGCAGCCCATCAAGATAGGTGATTTTCTCGGTCATATTTATCGCTCAAAGAGGATTTTACTCAAACGGTTTTTATAGTTAGCCGTGATCCGGAATTTAATAAACTAAGCTCACGACCACCCTCACCGGGTTATATCCACCAGTGTGGCGGCAGGTGGGATCTGGTGTGTTAGCTTGTCCAGGCCGGCCATGATCGTTTCAATATCCTCACCGGCTCCCTGGATACCATCGTTTCCGTTTAAATTCTAGTTTTAGTCTGGTTTTTTAGTCTTGTCTTAGTGTATCTTGCTCTCGAATAACGATAGCTACAGATAAAATAAGTCTTTCCATTTGTTCCAATCAATATTTTATCGGATCTTATTCTCAAATCCGATTGATATTGAAATAATTCGTAATAGTTTAATGGAATTTTAATTAATTCTCACTGATTAGAAAAGAATTCCTTTGATTAATTTATACATAGGTGACATAAAAAAGCGTATTGTATAAATTCTATAATAGAATGAGTCATATTTTTTAATACAGAGAGATATATTTTTTCAAATCAGCAAAAAATTCCGAAAAATGGATTCTCCCGAATCCAGTTAATCTCCACTAATTTCTTTCTACTTACCTGGACTTCAATCTTTCAGAATGGTACTCCCGTCATCACAGTTAGCTATGAACACGCCATTGTTGAGGACACCACCGGGAACATTAATTATTCTGTCCTCTAGCCAGATTCTGCAATTCTCAGAAATTAAACATCCCTCTTCTTTCTGGAATAATGAAGAGTGTTTAAAATAGTTTAATAGTACAGTATCCGGGGTTTCCTCATAGAGTCCACACTCTTTGAATTTTTTATTTATATAAACGTCGAATGTACCGTCATCGTGGAGAATAAAGTGGGTTGTTCTATTGGTGTATTTTCTGGGCATAGGGATCACATCGGTTTTAACAAATTAAGTTACGCAGTTTTGTTTTTCAACTTAATGCATAGGGTTTCGCTTTTGATGCTGTTTTATTTCATGTATATAATAGTTTTTGTTTTTATTAATTTTATCACATTTGCAACAGCATCTACAACAGCAATAAGCCATAATAATATAAGTTTTGTCTCTTTAAAATCTGATTTTTACCCGGGTTGCTAGTACAAAAATTCAACGCATGATTTTTATCATTACTTTAGTGAATCTTGCCCACGAATCAGGCGATATTCCAGAAGGAAGAAATCCTTATCGCCCACTTCTTTTTTTATCGAAAAGAAAAGTTTCAATCCTTGTTTTGGTGACTTCCCTTCTACTACGGGTTGCGAGAGTCGTTGATCTTCATGCATGGCGACAGCTTTCCAGATATATTTCAGCTTAAAATCCTGGAGATTCAAATAGCCCTATCGCGAGATTTGTTGTCAATAATAAGAAGCTCTCCACGGATTTACCTGAAAGAAGGATTCAATTCACAGCCTCGCTTATCCTGGCAATATTGACCTCTCCATTTAAAATGGGGTAACAGGTATCTCGAATTTTTTGTACGCCAGTGCAAATTCTTACAAAACTGCTCAGTTTCAAAAGTCGCCTTAACCAGAAAACAATTTCTGTTTTTACAATGTTGTCTATCAAAAATCAAACTATTTTCACGTTATTGTAGAATTGTCTCACAACTTAGTATCTCATAATAGGAATCTGTGATGCGGCTATATTCACGGCATGTCTCCGAATTATTATTTTTTTTCAATGTAACCCGACTGCCAGATTCCACGTTATCTCTATAAATTTCCTGCAAATTTTTCCCAAAAGCTCTGTAAATTTTTAATTCAAAAACTCTCTAAAATTTTAACCCAAAAATTTAATATACAACAGTGACTAAAATATTATTATGTTGAGTGAGGATAAGGGGGTGCCTCCGAATTTCTAAATTTATTTTTATTGAACTCCAGAGAGCCTCGCCTAAAAATTTAATAAGTATACAAATAAATTTAAAATGGAAGGGACAGAATAATAATAGGTGGTAATATTGGGAGACAGCGTTGAATATGGTCGGTACGTAAAAGTGCCTGGAAAATTCCCTGAGTCTATAAGTGGTGTGGCCAAAGTCGGTCTATATAAAGATGAGCAAAAAGTTTTACAGGGATTTGTGCACAACAAGGCTGAACAGAAAATCGACTATTACGATAGAAAGATAGCTGAAATGAAGCAAAAATATAATATGGACTTTCCAACTTTTCAGAATAAGATCTATCTGGGGGCAAAAGAGGTAGATTTTGAAGAATGGAATGATTTCGTGCTCTGGGGAAGTTACGTAAAAGCATACCGATACTGGGCACAGTTCTGCTGAGCTGAATCTTAAAATGCCGGCAATTCTGGTATCCTCCCGAACTTTCATGTGAACAAAGTTCTTATCCAGTGGAGGGCAAGTGTATTTATTTACCGTAATTTAAAACGCGACCATTAACCATTCAATTATTTCCCTGACCTGCCGGACTGTATGGTTACCGGCTCTACCCGGTCGAGGAAGAGAAAAATTTGTGCAGCTATCGAATTCTGTACAGCCTTTGAAAACGATTGTATAAATTGCTGGAGAATAGCTTATCCAGAACAGCTTATCCATTCCTGAATTTATGTAATTTTAAAGTTAAGCTTTATAAGTGTTTACTGGTACTAAGCGTCGTAGCTAATTTCTTTGGAAATTGATCCGTTTCTGAAATTAATTTAAATTTTTTGCTTCTGTCCCCAGAGTATCCTTCAAATGATAGTTTCTTGCGCAGTAATCGATCTACTTATCGTGACGCATGGGCTCGAAATTTGTTATTAGAAACATTGTTTTAAATCGTTTTAATATAGGGTATCTATTATAAAAATAGTCACAGTTTTTCAATAATTACGCAGAAATTACAATGTGTATGTAACATATTCGATTTATCAGGCGCAGGTGCAGTTTATCGGACACCAATACTGACTAAAAGTTTGGAGGTATAATAATCATGAGCGATATATGCCGTAACTGTGATGGTAGGGGCAGGGAAAGGTGCTTGAACTGTGACGGTGCAGGCGGGGAGTGGAGAGAAGTTGAAGGCGAAATGGAATGGGAAGAATGTTTATTCTGCCTTGGAGATGGAGTCAATAACTGTATCAATTGTGATGGAACAGGCAAGATCTGATTAGTTCAGGATTCATAAAAAAACATACAGTAGAGATACTATCATTTATTAAGAACTGCCTTTTTAGTTATTTCTATTTAATTTCGTTTCTAACTTTCAATTCTATTAAAATTTGTTTTTCTTGCCGACGGTCTGTCAAAGTTTCCCCGAATCCTTTTGCAGCTTTGAGAAATCAAAAACCTGCGAGTATCTGGAGGATTGACAACGAATGTTTTGCAGGGAAGATCAATTTCGTAATTTAGAAATATCTTTTCTTTTTCACTATCCCTACTTTTCTTCATAGCAAGAATTTATAAAAACGGCATTGTATAAAATAACGGGACTTTTTGTATTGCCATCAAAAGCCGTATAACTGTAAAGGAGGAAGTTGTATTATTATGAAGAGCAGTTTGAATCAGTATGGAAAACAGTTTGAATAACTGAGAAGTATATTTTATATTTGTAAAGAGCCATTTTATATAATTAAATTCGTATATATTGTTAAAAATGCACAGGGGAAAATCACATGACTCACGATGATTATATGCTGATTATGGGATCAAATGTGTACGCAGATCCATTATACAGGTTGTCATATCAACCTGATAGGAATTCCGAAGATAGGACACTTTTATTCTCCCTGGAAAACTGCAATGGCGGCTTGATTTTGACAACCGAGATCCGGGACGAAAACTCCGAACTCATAGCAAAAATCGATCAAAATGAGGTTATAGAAATCAACGAAAACTTTGATGTGCAGGGAGAAATCGAGAAAGGAAATGGCCTTACTCTGACAATAAAAGAAGACAGTGCTGTTATTTTCAATGCTAGAATTACCGAAGACCAGTACGTAGAAGTGACCGGAACTTTTTATGTCGGAGGCAAGAAAATTCATATAACTGACCGTACCGTGGAAATAAACGATGTGCCCAGAAAAACTGTAAACGGTGTGGATATGCATGATACCATTTTTGTAGGGACCTGCGATATTACGATAACCGACGACGGGGTGAAGGTTTAAAGCTCAGCCGGTCAATTTTTCAGTTAATCAATTCTCAGTTAGCAAATTTTTCAATCAGTTAACTGATAAATGAATCTACGGCCGTTCCTGGAACGGTCTAACGTGGTATAATTATGTAAGAGCACTGTACTTAGAATATTTTTCTGCTCTGATTAATTCCTGACAGCCGATAAAAGATAAGCTTGCCTGCTGCCCGGGCCTATGCGCGGATCGAAAGTCATGTCTTTTATACAGATAATATTAAAAAGAGGCGTGAAAGTTTTCGATTTTGGTTTTTGAAACCCTTCTGGGCCCATATCCGGCACCCTGCCAAGTTTGATTTCTTCAATCTAGAAATTTCTTTGACGTATTTTAATCCAATTAAATAGATTTGTCCTGCCGTCTCTCTACAGAACCAATATATTTGTCGCAATTATTATTCAGGGTAAAGCAATATCATTAACCATCCTCCTAAGATTTAATGTGCAAGTTTTGGAACACATATTCTTAGCCGATGGCTATTGATTGTATTTTTCATTTTTGAGTGGATCGGCAGTTACATGTTTTTGACAATTTTAAATCCGTGTCTCTATACTGATTTTAAGTACGCTGAATAGTTACTTGAGGATTTAAATAAAATTATGACAATAAAAAAGATCATAGCCATCGAAAAGACGAAGAGCAAATCCAGCCAGCGGCTGTACTGTACTTTTTTGCCGGGACGGCGAAAACGGCAGTAGCATGTATCGTCAGGCTATAGCTTGGAGAAGGAAATAGAGAAGGAATGGGGAGAGATTATGGAAGGCATGGAAAGATATGTAGACGGATTTCTAATTCCTATCGCTAAAGACAGGGTAAACGAATACAGAGAAATGGCTCAAAAAGCAGGTGAGATCTGGAAAGAGCTTGGTGCCCTTGAGTACTACGAATGTGTTGGGGATGATCTGGATATTGAAGAAATGGTTTCTTTCAAGAAGGCGGCTGACGCCTCTGAAGATGAAACCGTAATTTTTTCCTGGATTGTTTTTGAATCAAGAGAACAAAGAGACCGGGTGAATGCGGCAGTTATGAACGATCCCAGGATTAAAGAGATGATGGAGTCAGGCCCTGAGCTATTTGACTACAGGCGCATGGCTTACGGTGGATTCAAAACATTAGTGAGATTTTAACATAATATTTCTTTACAGCCGACCGCAAACAGCTCTCATAAGACATTGGGCGGATGGGGGAGTCTACGAAATGACGGTAGCCTTTATTCTCTGGCGGCGGTTCGATACCCCGGGACATGATGCCTGTCGTCTGGAGGAAAGCGACACCGGGTGGATTCTTGACGGTATGGCCGTCTTCTGCCAGGACGGAGTTCCCGCGAGCCTTGCTTATCGGGTCGTGTGCGATTTCAAGTGGTATACGGAGCGGGGATATGTGCAGGGCTGGATCGGCGCGCAACCTGTCGAGCTCAGTATCCTGCGGGAAAGTGATGGCATGTGGACTCTTAATGGTGTGACCGTTTCCAATCTTGAGGACTGCATCGATCTGGATCTGGGGTTCACTCCGGCCACGAATCTTGTGCCATTACGCCGACTCGCTCTGCGCGAGAATCAGGCTGCCGACTCACCTGCCGCGTGGCTTGATGTGTCAGCAGGCATCCTGGAGGTTCTGCCACAACGCTATGAACGGCGAGCAGGGACAAAATACTGGTATGAGGCACCGAGCGTGAATTACGCTGCAATGCTCGAGGTCACCAAGATCGGGTTCATTCGCCGGTATCCGGGGCTGTGGGAGGCAGAAATGTGATAGTCCGAGAACGGTACGTCCAACCATTGCTCATCGTAAAGATACTGTCAGCTAGCTTTTAAGATTTCTAAAAGGGGGGAAGTCGATATATGACAAAAAATAATAAAACAAAGATTACAGCAGAACCCGACAAACAGGAAATTGTTATTACCCGTGAGTTTGACGCACCGCGAGAACTCGTGTTCAAAGCATTCACAGATCCAGAGCTTTACACACAGTGGCTTGGGCCACGAGGCTTCACAATGCAGCTTGAGATATTTGAACCTGAGGAGGGTGGCAGGTGGCGATATATTCACAAAGATCAGGACGGGAATGAGTATGCATTTCATGGAGTATATCATGAAGTCGCAGCTCCCGAGAGAATTATTAGCACATTTGAGTTTGAAGGGCTTCCGGAAAAAGGGCACGTCCTTCTCGAAACTGCGAGATTCGAAGCGTTACCAGGTGACAGGACTAGGCTGACATCTCAAGCTGTCTTCCAGTCGGTTGCGGACCGGAACGGTGAAATCCAGTCTGGCATGGAAGAAGGTGTCAATGATTCGTATAATCATCTCGATGAACTTTTAGAGAAACTACTTAAAGAATGGAAATAAAATCAGTCAACGATTCTGGAATAACGGACGGTATTTAAGCAAAAGATGTTGAGCGCTCTTTACACACCTGACAGGTCGCTGAACCGATTGCAAATAGCGTGGCGGCTCCTTTATTAATATAGGAAGAATCGAAAATCAGTGACCTTTTGCAGATCTATAGGGAGCATTTTATAGGGCCTGCAAATTTTACTTCATCGATACAGTTCTATGGGAGATACGATTTCGTAATCCATCGATTTCTTTTTTTACTTATTTCTTTAAAGTAAGATTCTTTACGGAACCAGTATAGCCAGAAGTAAATCATATCAAACTCCTAAGTATTTTATATATGGACATTCATGTATAATCTAGCAAGTATTATAATCATCCGGCAAAGATTGCTGATATTTCTGAACATTAATCAGCTTAGTCAAAAGGTTGACTTTTTAGGGGCTCTTCAGGATTTTTAGGTTTTATCAGTTACAGCAATTAAATGCCGAATGTAATCTAAGTTTTGAATATTTCAATTTTGAAGATATCAAAGATATCATAATCAGGGGAAAATTTTGCTTTCAAAACAGTACTTTTGAGCTAGATGTTGGGTGAGAGATATGAGAAATTTTGGTATTTATAAAAAGTGTATTCTCAGACTAACTAAGTGTATTCTCAGACTAACTAACGGAATGATATCGCTGGTGTTATTGTTGGGGTTATTGCTCGGATTTGGGGTGACAGTGTGCGGTGCGTCTGTTGATAAAATATCCTTAAATCCGCCAATTGAAGGAGAGATGTTTGGCTGGTCAGTAAGTTCTGGTGATTATAACGGAGATGAATTCGCAGATGTCATAGTGGGTAATCCATTTGGAAATGGTGAAGTTTATGTATATTCTGGCAAAGATAGTTTTCCAATAACAGCTAATAAGACTCTTAACTTCCAGGATCCCAATGGTGGCTTTGGATTCTATGCTTCTTCAGGCGATACGAACAATGACGGATTTGATGATCTTGCTGTCTCAACGGATTGGGGGGTTAACGAAGTTTACCTTTATAAGGGAATTTCAGCAGGATTAAAAGACACACCTGATAAAATAATTAAACCTCCTGCCGGGTATCCAGAATATGGATTCGGTCACGGAATCTCCCTGGACAATGATATAAATGGAGATGGATTTTCGGATCTGCTAATTGGTGCAAGCGATGAAAGCAGTATATTGTCAAATTTATCAAATCAATCGTCATATTTATACATTTATTATGGATCTGAATCAGGAATAGATAATCAAAATCCTTCATTTGTGGCGTATCCTGGCACGGGAGGACACGTTGACGTTTCATCAGCTGGAGATTTAAATGCTGACGGTTTTGACGACATAGCAATATCAGTAGCTAAAACACCTTCAGCAAATGATTTTGATGTTTACGTATACAGGGGCTCATCTAACATAAGCCTCGACTCTCCTCAAAAAATTAGTATCCCCACTCCTATCAGGGATGTTTACAATGGTGGTGCGGTTGCGTCAGCTGGGGATTTAAACGGAGACGGTTTTGACGATCTCTTGGTTGGGCATCAGTATGCGGATGGAGCCTGGGAGATGGAGGGAAAAGCCTATATTTTCTTTGGCTCCGGTTCAAACCTTTCTTCTTCTCCCGATGTAGTTATAGATAATCCCAATCCGCAGTATAATGTAAGGTTTGGAGCATCACTTTGCGGTATAAAGGATTTTAATTTTGATGGCTTTGAGGATATCGTAATCGGATGCCCTTATAGTTTGGACAATGGGACTGCCTATATCTATTATGGTTCACCTTCAGGTGTTACAAATTCTCCCTCTTTAAATTTGACTGAAGAAGGATATTTTGGATGGGCAGTATCGCCAGCTGGCGATATAAAAGGGAATGGGCAAAACTTCATCATCGTAGGTGAAGAGTTTGGTGGGGCATATTTATACTCATTAAACTCATCGAATGATACCGCTCCACCAGATATTTCCATTTGCTCTCCAACTCCTAAACAACACTTTAAGACACGTACCATACCTGTATGTGGGGTAGCTTCTGATAATATTGATCTTAGCAGAGTGGAAATCAAGGTAAATGACTGTAAATGGCAAACAGTATACGGAATATCTTCATGGACCTCTACAGTAACGCTTTCAAAAGGGAAAAATACGATTTATGCAAGAGCAATCGATGCTGCTGGAAATATTAAAGAAACATCAGTAAACTTTATTGTATGTTAAATTAGTGGAATCTTGAGAATAGAATCAAAAACTGCAGGTTCAGGATGTACTCTTTTTTGAGTACAAAGTAAGCACATAGTAATAGCCTGTGAAGTGAGGGAATATTTTTTTTGAAGTACTTCCTCCAATACTTTTTTCTTGTACAATTCTCTACCTTAAGTGTTAGTGACTTTCCGTAACTGGACCGCTAAATATCGAATTAAAGTTTTTGACTCATTTCAATTCAATTAAAAATATTTTTTCTGCCGACAGTCTGCTTAAATCTAAAGAGAAATCTAAACCGTGATTTTTGTAGATTTAAAAGGAGTACTTTGCAGGGCGGTCAGTTTCACTTCATCGATATTTGACAGAATAAGAATTCCAGGTGCTCTTATCTGTACCACAATAACCATAAATATTCTCTCATTTGAAAGAGTGTGCTTTCTTTTGTATAGATGCTTTTATATAATTTGACCATGTAGTGTATGCATTGAAAATAAAGAGACGTATAATCTGTTATTAAAAACCAATTTTTGTTTTTTAATGTAAGGGTCTATACAATCTTGTTTTTAACTATTGACTATCTGCTAAAGCGGAGGTGAAACGAAAATGGCTTTTAATGACAGAAATTTCAGGGGAAATTCCGGAGGTTTCCGTGGTAACAGCGGACCAAGGGAAATGACAAAAGTAACATGCTCCGACTGC
>CAZSVY010000192.1:0-16597 GCA_964610495.1 uncultured Methanosarcinales archaeon | reverse complement strand
CCCGAAATGGATGAAACTCCCGTGAGGATAATTGGTCATGGGATTGAAAAACATCCTGTGGGGGTAGTTTTCAAGCAGGACATTTACAGTACGCATGTGGTACCAGGCATCATTGGTCGTGAACTTAACAACCCCGCCAGGGAAGAGCACGGAATCTGAAGAAAGTGTTCTAACCCACAGAGATACAAAACCGATTATCGCAACCGCCAGAATATAAGGCCAGCTGGATTTTATTTTATCTTTGAATGATGATACAGGATGATCCTGAGAACTCATAGTAACCCCTTTAAGAAGTAAACTTCATAAATAAATAGACAACTACGAAAAAGAAAATTAAATTGATTGTATTAATTCAATGTAACAGTTTATAATTTTATCCCATTTCTGATCCGGAGCTTCGTAATGCTTTCTTTCTCCGAACTGGCTTAGAATAGCTTTCCTGATAGAATCGACATCCCCCGGAGGGACAAAAAAAGTTCCTTCATATTTAGCCATCGATTCTTTCAAGCCGCCTACCTCAGAAACAACAACAGGCTTTCCAAAAGACATGGCGATATGAGCAATTCCGCTCTGAGAAGCCCTCAGGTAAGGCAGAACTACCACATCTGAAGCGCTGAAATATACATTTACTTTGTCATCAGGAACATATTCGTCTACCAGCGTGATACGATCACAAAAGGGAGAGGCCTTAATCTGGTCAAGCAATTCCTTACGGTCTTCCCAGATTTCCCCGACAATCAACAACCGGCTTTTCTCAAGAATCTCGGAAGGAAGCTGCTCAAAAGCCCTGATAAGGTAGGGAGTCCCCTTATACTTTCGAATTAAGCCGAAAGAAAGTATAACGAAGTCGTCCTTTATTGAGAGCTTTCTTCTTGCTTCTTTTATGTCGAGCAGTTCCCCGTACTGGTCGTAAAGCCCATGCGGGATCACATGGATTTTTTCAGGGGAAATAGAGTATCTTTTTGCAACAAGCTCTTTATCGGATTTGGAATGAGTAATATATGCATCAAGGTTTTTGCGAAGCAGTTTTCCTGTTATTTTCGAGTATAAGCGGATAGGAAGTATTGATTCTTCAAAAGGGTCCACAACTTCGTGAAACTCTATAATTATTTTTGGTTCATTCAGCAAACCTGCAAATATCTTCAGCAGAAGCTGCATATGCGCAACCGAGGAAGTCCACCACTGCAAAACTATAATATCCGGCTTTTGCGTTTTAAGAAAATGATATGCCTGAGTCCAGGTCAGTGGATTGTTATAGTCCATGCCGTCAAAGACAGGGATTCCGGGCGAAAAATTCAGGTCTGAAATGTTTTTCCCCACATGGGACTTCCCGGGAAAAAGAAAAGTTGGAAGCAACTGCCGAAAGCAGACAACTGAGACGTCTTTTTCCGCAGACATGGCATTTGCCAGACGGATAGTATAATAACTGATGCCGCTCAAAAAACGTTTCGAAGGTCCGACTATGCAAATGCTTTTATTAGATGTCATTTGCCTAAACTATCACATTATCTTTATATTAAGCTAATGCATTACTCCGTATAGGTTCCAGTGTAAAGAGGTTGAGCCTTGAAAATAGTTCAGATCTGTCCCCGTTACTCTCCTGATATAGGGGGAGTGGAAACTCATGTCAAAGAAGTTAGTGAAAGGCTGGTTAACGCAGGGCATGAGGTTGAGGTTATAACAACGGATCCCACGGGAAAATTGAGTAAGAGAGAGACGATAAATGGGGTAAAGGTTATCAGGTTCAGATCTTTTGCTCCTGGGAATGCGTACTATTTCGCCCCTCAGATCTACACTTATCTCAAAAAGCACGATTATGATGTAATTCATGCACACAGCTACCATGCTTTTCCTGCATTCTTCACATCCCTCGACAGGCACGGTGGAAAATTTGTATTTACTCCCCATTATCATCGGCGCGGTCATACCGCATTCAGGAATTTGCTGCACAAGCCTTACAGGCTTCTCGGGAAGATGATCTTCTCCAGGGCAGATTCCGTAATATGTGTATCGGAATATGAAAAGAAACTTGTGGAATCGGATTTTAAGGTTGCCGCGAAAACCGTAAAAATCCCTAACGGAATAAACCTCAAAGAGTTCCAAAATTTGAAGCCGCCGAGAAAGGGTTCAAAAATGAAAGCCGGGACAGAAAAACTTCTTCTATATGTAGGCCGCCTGGAAGAATATAAAGGGGTGCAGTATATTATCCAGAGCTTGCCTGAACTTCAGGATTTCAACTTGAGGATTGTCGGGAAAGGGCCATACGAAGCCGAGCTTCGCAATATGGCGAAGAATCTTGGGGTAGAGGGAAGGGTTGAATGGTTAAAACAGCTTTCAAGAAAAGAACTGCTTGAATGCTATGCAGATGCGGATATATTTTTGATGCTTTCTTCTCATGAAGCCTATGGGATAACAGTTGCTGAGGCGCTGGCTGCAGGGATTCCGTGTATAGTTGCAAAAGGAAGTGCACTTGAAGAGTTTGTGGACGGAAAGAACTGTATCGGGATTGAGAATCCGGTTTCAAAAGAAAAAATTGCCAGAGCAATGAAAGAAATTAAGAAAAAGGAAAGAAGAGAAAATTCCGGTGGTATAAATTCCGGGATAGATAAAAACATAATGGATTGGAACGAAGTTTCAGCCAGAATTGAGAAACAGTATATGCAGGATAAAAAGTAAACTTTCAGGATAAAGAATAAATTATTCAGGGTAAAATAATAAATTGCTCTTTTAAAGTAAGAGATGTTATAAATTATTCTGGGTTTCTGGGGAACTGGAATATGGAAATTGATTATATAAATGGCCTGAAAACAGACGAAATATTCGGGATGTCAAAATATCAAAGTGAAATTCATAGTAGGTTAGACAATGTCAAATTAAATCGGATAGAATATCCTGATGTATCAAAAGTAACCGGGGTTAATAGAGTTGTCGAATATTTCGCATATCCATTCATTGTGAAAAAGAAAGTAATTGAGAATAATGTTAAGCATGTGACCCGTCAAGATCTGGCCTTTCTCCTGGAATTAATGGATTTAAAAAAAACCATTGTTACCTGCCACGACATTATACCTGTAGCATATTACAATACTCGAAACCCAATCTGGAAACTTAATGCAAAAGGGTTGAGAAAAGCAGAAAAAATAATTACGGTATCCGAATTTTCTAAAAAAGATATTAGTAAGTACATAAAATATCCGGAAGAAAAGATAGAGATCATACCCCCTGCCGTAGACCACCATTTGTACTATCCGAATAGAAGTAAAGAGTGTTTATCAAAATATGGTATTGGTGAGGGCGAAAAAGTAATATTATATGTTGGAGCTGAAGAACCGAGAAAAAATGTGCAATTTCTAATAAATTCATTCAGCAAACTAAAAAATATGATTCCACAGGTAAAATTGTTAAAAGTAGGAACTCCAAATTATATAGGAGTAAGAGAAAAGCTCCTGAAACAAATCGAGGCCCTGAACTTGCAGAGAGATGTCGTCTTTGCGGGATATGTGTCAGAGAGCGAACTGGCAGAAATATACAATGCTGTGGACCTGTTCGTATTTCCTTCTTTATATGAAGGGTTCGGGATGCCACCTCTGGAAGCAATGGCTTGCGGAACACCTGTCATAACCTCAAACACTTCATCTTTACCGGAAGTTGTAGGAGATGCTGCTATAGTTGTAGATCCGTACGACGTAAAGAGCTTTACGGAGAAAATGTACACTCTGCTCACGGATCAAACGTTGCGTGAGAATATTATTACAAGGGGATTAGCCAGATCAAAAATATTTAGCTGGGAAGAAGCCGCCAGAAAAACTCGCAAAGTCTATGAGCAGGTGGATGGACTATGAATAAAACACCTAAAGTTTCGATAATTTTACCTACATATAACAGATCCTCACTTGTGAGGCGCTGTGTTGACTCCGTATTAAAACAAACATACACTAACTGGGAACTGATAATTTCGGATGACGGGTCAAAAGATGATACAGCCGCTGTCGTTATGGAATTTATGAAGCTGGATTCCCGGATAAGAGGCAACATAAATTCGAGTAATCAGGGCAGTCCAAGGAATCGAAATATAGCATTAGCTATGGCGACGGGCGAACTAACGCTGTATATAGAGGATGATTTGATATTATATCCTGATTTTTTGGAAGTGATGATATATACATACGATTTGTTACGCTCCAGAGGAATAAAAGCAATAGTAGTTCCCCGACTTATCGAAACGATAGATCCGCGCACTGAAGCTGTAAACCAGGCTGCAAAAAAGAATGTACCTTTCTTAATAAACAGGTGGACAGGTGAGATCTTTAATAATTACAGCAAAGACTTTGGCGGCAAACTCATGGAGGTTGTTATCGGTCACGCTTGCAGTCTATATGACACTTCAGTACTGAGAGAAGCGAGAGGGTATACTGAAAACACGTATAAGAGAAACTATTGTAGAGAAGAGAGTGATTTACAACTCAGACTCGCAAAGAAAGGATACAGATATTATTTTCAGCCAAAAGCTGTGGCACATCACGCAAAAATTAGCACTGGCGGCTGCAGGATATCTGATCCTTTGAATCAGACTTATTATTATGCAAGAAACCACATCATGTTTTTGATCAGGATTTTTGGTATTAAGTCTGTGTATATGATACCCTGTTTTTTGTTGGAATTGAGCCGCAGGATTATAGGGAATAATCTTAGAACCCGCCGCGAAATAACTTAGGCACATTTCACACTGTACTTAACTGTTTTAGTAACTGGTTTCACCGATTTTATTCCGAGACAGGCATGTATTACCGAGTTATTTCACAACTGGACCCGGGATGATTTAATAGTTTATTCTCACGTTTTTCTTATCTTTTTTGTTTTTCATAGCATTATTCATCAGTTTTCGGATTATTGCGACTTTATACGCATTATTTTCATTGATTCCATTAATTAATTCAAGTGTTTTAAATAAACCCATCTTTCTTCCCGTTACAAGCAGATACCGCATATACTTTTCATTACCCAGATCGTTTACTGCATTTTTATTTAAACCGGGTGGTGCAGTATTTACGATTTTTATGTTCAACTCCCTGATCAACTCTGCTATAACGGCTATTTCTTCACATGAATAATCATTGAGATCAGCATAATGGGTGTTGCAGAAATTGTCCCACATAAGCCTGGTTAGTTTATCTTCAACAGCTCTGTCAAGCAAGTCTATCAAATTAGCTCGAAAAATTCCGTATGCAGCTTCCCTGAGTCTGGAAGAATTTACGGAGCTGATTGACGTTTCGTGTGTTCTCCACGCGTACAGCGGTTTATCTATTTTATGGATAGCGTATTTCTTTGATACTCTGTGCCACAGATGGTAATCTTCAGCTGCACAGCTTTCTTCGTAATTCCCAGTAATATCAATTATATCCTTCCGGAACATGACAGAGCCATGAGCAATGCAATTTCTAAAGTTTAACGTATAATAGATTTCATCGGATGAGGATATGTCAGCTATGTGATCCAGAATGTCTCCTGTTTCATTCATTACATCAATCCAGCTGCATACAAAATCAGTTTGTGGGCAACTGTCAAAATAATTGAGCTGTATAGCCAGCCTTTCCAGATGCGAGATATCGTCTGCATCCATCCTTGCGATGAATTTACCTTCTGCAAGTGATAAGCCTTTATTCAGGGATTTTACAAAGCCCAGTTTCTCCTTGTTTTCGATTATTCTAAGCCTTGGATCGCTGTAACTTTGCAGTATCTCAAGGGTTTTGTCCTGAGATTTATCATAAATGACTAGAAATTCCAGATCACTGAATGTCTGGTTTAAAATACTTTCAACTGCCTCACTAAGGTATCTTTCTGCATTAAATACAGCCATTAAAACGGTTACTTTCGGCATTTTAGAATCTCACTCAGCTTTCGGGCAGTTAATATTCATTTTTAGCTTTTCCATTCCTGAACCAGCAATTTGAAAAAACATTATTCTCATTTCATAGAAATAACCGGTTTCGAACCAGCAACTGAAGTCATGTCAGAAACATAATAGTTCTCATTTGTTATCATTTATCAGTTTTAAATATAAGGTTTCGTACCTTTTTGCAATCAGTTCCCAGGTAAATGAGCTTTTCCACGACTTATATCCATTATTCGAAAGAAACTGGCGTTTGTCTTTATCACGATATAGGTTTTCAAGGGTCTCAACCGATTTTTTGACATCGGCTTTGACGAAACCATTTGTACGTTTTAATGTTGGCAAAAGTTCGCCGCCATTTGTCCACTCAATAATTTCTTTAGAGTTACCGACATCTGTTACTAGAAACGGTGTCTTTGCAGCCATGGCTTCAAATAGAACAATTGGAGAGCACTCTACATTCGATGGGAAGAGAAAGAGATCAGCTTCGTGATATGCAGCAACAGTCTCTTCTCTTGAGAGGAATGTAATTACTATCTTTTTGTCAGATGATTTCGAAAAAGGACTATATCTGTATAATTTTTCGGCTAGCAGGCAGCGTCTGGTACAGCCACCGCCAAAACTATTGGCCACTATCAAAAAAGTAGCATGTTTTATTTTCGCTTTTTTAAAGATTTTAATAGCTTCTTTATGCCCTTTCATGCCTGTATGGGACCCGACATGCATTATCAGAAAATGATCTTCTGGAATATTCAGTTTCGCTCTAATGTCAATATTAGAGTTTAGCTCAAATTCATCCAGGGCAGCCCCATTTGGAATAATTATGCAATTTTCAGCAGATCCGTACTTTCGGGCAAAGTTAATATCTCTATAATCGTTTGACAGATAAACACAACTGTCGTATTGTCTAAGCCAGAATTTCATTTTTTCAAAGTATTTGCCATACTTTGGCAAATATAATCCAGAGAAGCCGCAGGGTACAATAACTTTTTTAGCAGGAATTTTATCCAGTATCGGTAGCATCAGATCGGTAGCCCACTGCTGTGCACCATAATTCATTATAACATCGAAGTCGGATTCAAGCAGGAATTGTTTGTAATTCTCGACTTCGCCTGAAAAACCTGTTACTTCACTCCCCCAGATATCAAACTCTTCAATCTTAACACCATTATAAACTTTAAAATCTCTTTCTGGCAAACCTGTTGTTGCTACAGTCACATCGTGACCCAATCGGACCAGCCTTTCCGAAAGTTGACGTACTACTTCCTGTGAGCCTCCTACCGAGGGATAATACAATTCAACTGTATGTAATATTTTCATATTATATCATATGTTTTAATCTTTATGGGTTGTTTTAAATATTGTTTTTGTGTTTTCGACTAAATTGGATAAAACCTTTCGGGTACGAGCTTCGAAAAGTAATTTTTTTGCCAGATAGAAATATTTTTTGTTATTTCTATCATAATCAGGATTATTTACCCATGAGACGAATGACTTAAAAACATTAACTCTTAGCTCCAGAATAGGAGGACTAAAAGCCCTTATACTTGTTTGGGGTTCATCTCTATAAATCAATAATGGTTCATTTACAAAGGCAAAATCGGTGAATGTAGCGGTACGCAGCCACAATGCGTAGTCTTCCCCAACTTTTAATGATTTATCTTCGGGGAACCCACAGCATTTTTCTACAATATCTTTCTTAATCAGAACAGAACTGCATACTACGTAATTATTAGTGGTAAGTAAAGGAAAAGAGATTGAATCTCCTGAAACCTCGCCGTTAAGTATGGTCCCTGCATACCCTTGAGATGGGATATACCTTATTGCATCAGAGCATGCAGCACCACATCCCATTCTGGTAGCATGTCTAAGCTGTTTTTCAAGTTTATCAGGCAACCATTCATCGTCACTGTCCAGAAAAGCCAGCCAGTCTCCCTTGCTTGCTTGAATTCCCCTGTTCCGAGGAATTGATGCGAGTCCGTCGCGTCCTCCCTCTATCCATCGTACGCGAGAATCATTAATTGAATTAACAACTTTTTGATCTGGGGAACCATCAACTCCACATATTAAGACTTCAAAAGGAGGAAGAGTCTGGTTCAAAGCACTTAAAATAGCCTTGCCCAACGTTTCTGCTCGGTTCCACGTTGGAATAATAACGCTAATTTCAGTCATCTTTTTCACGTTTCTCTATTTAGTTTTTATACTCAGTTCCATACAGACAAAAGTTTTAATTCGCCGTTAAATGAATTAATTAAACAATTTGAAGAAAATGTCCTGCAATTTTCTCAAAACATATCTTACACAAATTAATCTTATCTTTTCCCTGCGCAAACTATTAAACTTCGATTCACAACCAGCCTGGCCAGACAAAACCCATACCCATTTTTTCCACAATATCTCTCATTTCATCGCACACATTTTTATCGAATTTCAAGATCAAAAACCCATATACGACTCCACCAAAAACAACCGCTGGCATCGTTAGCCATACATCAGAAAGCGGCACAAGCAAACGATATCCACCGACAAGCACTCCCATCGCAATCGATGAGGTCATAATATTAGATAAGCACTGGCGCTCCAGCCGGATTGTCATAAGTCTTGACAAAGCACGCCAGGCGAGTAAGGCATTCAGTGCCATCGTTACCAGCGTTGCGATTGCCGCGCCACTTATACCCATGAACGGGATTAGCAATATGTTCAATAGAATATTTGCTCCAACCCCAACTGCCGTAACCTTAAATGACTCCTGCGGATGATCCAGAGCATCCAGATACATCGTGAAAAAATACTGAAATACATTTACCACCTGTACGGCAAGCAGTATTATTAACGTATAGTATCCCCGGGCAAAGTCTGCACCATAGAATAAATCCAGCAGACGATCACCCAGCAGCACACCACCTACGAATACCGGAATTGCCAGTATCAATGAGTAACTAAGTGCACGCGACAGGGACTCCTCCACAAGATAGATCTCATTGGTTTTGCTCCACTGGCTGACTCTGGGCCAGAGCGTAGTTCTTATTGCGTATGAGCTAAATGCGGCAATCCCTGTGAACTGAAGTACTACCCTATAGATACCTACATCTTCAATATTCATGAAGTATCCAATAAGAACAGTATCTGCCTGTGAAAACACAAGCACTCCACCAGTTGTTAAAAATAACCAGAACGAAAATACAGATAAACTTTTTAAATGGTCCCATTTGAAACGCACAAAATGCAGATCAAAAAAACGGAATTCGAGTATTGCGGCTCCAATAATTCCAGCTACCATGCCCCCGGCAAGACCTGCGGTTTCATATCCGAGGTATATTGCCGGCACCTGAAACATAATACGTAAGATATTGCTTATGCCTTCACAGGTGTTGCGTATTCCCATTTTCCCTTTGCCGGCAACTCCGCTGGAGATGGGACCTGCAATCATTGATACTAATAATGATACCAGCAACCAGGCAAACATTCCTGATTCATTAAGGTCTGCAAAGTAGTCTTTAAACACGAGCAAAATCAGTATTCCAGTTATCGTGAATACTAATCGCAACGCAACATATGCGCTAAAATATGCATTGGCTTCTTCACCTTCACTGATACGCTTAACTGCAGCTCCGCCAAATCCTCCATCAGTGACCATGCCGATAATACCATAGTATGCTAAAAACAGAAAATACGACCCAAGAATTCCAGCGCCTACCTTGTGTGCGAAATACATGGTGCTCAAGAAGCCTGTGGCTGTCAATGCAACCTGCCAGAACAGTGCTACTATGCTCTGGCGCTGGATAGGATCTATTTTCAGGATATTAGAAAAAATAGCAATTATATTAAACACGGTCCAGAAGATCAGTTTGTTTTATCAGTTAGGTTCCATTGATCACCGGCTAAGAACTTTCTCGCCTGTATTATCGATTCCGGAATAAAAATAGTTCCGGATTTCGAACAATAAATTAAAATCAATATTATATTTCAATTTTATACCAGTGTCAAAAACCCATTTCCGGAAATTAATTTTCTCCACAGAGATTATTTCTTCTGTGCCAGATCTGATTTTGAAGCACGGTTTTTGTCATGACCCCATTTTCGTAGTTCCAGCTCTTATATAAATTTAATTCCTATCCAGTGCTGCGAGCTTATTCAGTTCCTCCCATAGACATCGTCAAACCTGACAATATCCGCTTCGTCCACAAGTTCTCCCAGCTGCACTTCAATAATCTCAAGCGGAACTTTCCCGGGATTTGACAATCTGTGTTTCTCTCCTGCACTGATAAAGGTACTCTCCCCCGGTCTCAGGAAAAACTGCTGTCCACTCACTTCCACACAGGCCATACCTTTAACAACCACCCAGTGCTCACTCCTATGGTAATGCAGCTGAAGGCTTAATTTATGGTCAGGAAGTACTGTAATATTTTTAATCTTATGCTCTGCAGAGACTTCAAGCAAAGTATACGAACCCCAGGGCCTGTAGACGGTCTGCCCTATGTATGCCCTTTCATCCTTCCTGTCTTTAAGTGCTGAGACAATATCTTTCACCTTCTGGCTGCTGGACTTCGGGCAGATTAGTAGAGCATCGCTGGTATCGACAATAACCATATCCTTGATATCGATGAGTGAAACAATTTTGCCGCACCTTGAATATACGAGATTTCCATCGGAGTTGAGCAGCAGAGGATCACATTCATGGATCACGTTTCCTACAGGATCCTTTTCAAGCTCGTCATAAATTGCCGCAAAATTCCCGAGATCACTCCATTTTTCCTCCAGCTTTACAACTGCGACCCTGTCGGATTTTTCCATTATTCCATAGTCAATGGAAATCTTGTCCACGCATGCATAAATCTCATTAATATCCTCTTCGTTTTCAAAGCAGGCGAAAACAGACGGTGCGTATTTTTTAACTTCGTCAAAGAAAAGCCCTGTCTCGAAAAGGAACATCCCGCTGTTCCAGAGGCAGCCTTCTTGAATATACTTCTCTGCGGTTTCCAGATCCGGCTTTTCTCTGAATTCCGAAACCCGGTAACCCGGCCCGCAAGCTTCTGAGGTTTTAATATAACCGTATCCCGTATGAGGAAAAACAGGAACAACCCCGAAAGTGACCAGATAATCCGAAGTCAGCTCTTCAGCCAGAGAAATTGTCTGCATCGCAGTTCTGTCAAGGACATGATCCGAAGAAAAGATTCCTACTACTGAGCGCCCAAATTTTTTTTCAATTTCTTTCATTCCGAAAAAGATCGCAGGGAGAGTATTCTTGCCTTCGGGCTCGATTAAGACATTTTCTGAAGGGATTGAATACCCTATTTCTTTAATCTGTCCGATTACGAAAAATTTCTGAGCTTCATTCGTTACAACGAAAATTTCGGAAATATCAGAAACTTCAAGGCACCGGAGGACGGTTTCCTGGAAAAGAGACGTGCTTCCAAACTTTAAAAATTGCTTGGGATACATTTCCCGGCTGAGAGGCCAGAGTCGCGTTCCTGAGCCGCCTGCAAGAATTATTGATTTTATACCTGTCATCTCCTTTAGATATTGGTTAAAACGGATGCAATCTTAGTAATCGAATTGAAGGTATATAGATTGATTTAGAAATAAAAAGGATATCGATACGCTGAAAAATAAGCGATTAGAGCAATATATAATGAAAGTCATTAAATAAGCTTTGCCCAGGAAAGAGTTTAACCTGCTCACACCTTGAACGACAGGCAGGGCATCCTTTCTAAAAAGAATAACTGGATTGCTAATATAAATTTTTCACAGGACACGCCTGTTAAAACCAGGCCTCTGTAGGCTGTTGCTGACAAAAAAGCTCTATCGTACTGCATCAGAGCATGTACCTCTCACGATAAATAAAGAGAAATAGAGAAGTTAGATAAAAGAAAAAAGTTAATTGAAGAGAAAGAAGTTACAATAAAAATACTTTTACCATGTTTTCAGTTATATCCGTTTTTCAATTATATTGATATTTTTAATTATATTGATATTTTCACTTATATCCGTGTCTTCAATTATATCCATGCTTTCAGTTTCAAACTTTCCACAGGCAGCCCTCCATACTGCCTTTCGCTTATCTCCGAATCTTCATTCAGGATCTCAATTGAAAACCCGGCTTCTTTCAAAAGCCTGAGATACTCTTCTTTTAACAGCGCACCTGCAACACAGCCTGCCAGCAGGTCTTTGTCATTTTTCAGGTCTTCAGGAAGCTCGGCCAGAAGCACCATATCCGAAAGATACATCCTGCCCCCTGGCTTCAAAACCCTGAAGGCTTCTCTGAAAACCTTTTCTTTATGCGGCGCAAGATTAACCACGCAGTTGCTGATAATGATGTTCACGGACTTATCCTCAACCGGAAGGGCCTCAATATCTCCAGAACGAAACTCAACGTTTGAATAGCCGTATTTAAGGGCGTTTGCCTTTGCTTTTTCAAGCATTTCCGGAGTCATATCAACTCCGATGACCTTTCCTGAACTTCCGACTTTCTCTGCTGCAAGGAAACAATCAAACCCTGCACCTGACCCGAGATCGAGAACAACATCACCGGGTTTTATTTCCGCAAAAGCTGTCGGGTTGCCGCATCCAAGACCCAGATTTGCATCCGGAGTAGCTTTGAGGTCATTTTCAGAATAGCCAATAGATTTTGACAGATCTGTCGCATTTGAATCTCCGCAACATCCACTGGAACAACAGGAGCCTCCTGTCATTGCAATTTCCCTATATTTCTTTTTGATTACTGCCTTCTTTTCATCTGCATCCATTATTTCACCTTCTTTTTTACCGATAAGTTCCTTTTTATTCCCGACTTCATCTGCGTCAGTGGAAAACGCCCCTGAACCATTCGGGCTGTCGCA
The DNA here is from genome assembly GCA_964610495.1 of uncultured Methanosarcinales archaeon. Classification (GTDB taxonomy): domain Archaea; phylum Halobacteriota; class Methanosarcinia; order Methanosarcinales; family Methanosarcinaceae; genus Methanosarcina. The sequence goes on along the minus strand of CAZSVY010000192.1, from coordinate 3,868 downwards.
GCAGGGTTTTACTTCCCCTATTCCAAGGACAAGTAACATTTCTCTGGTACTCTCATCCCTTATACTGTAGATCACATTTCGACCCCTCTTTTCGTATTTTAAAATCCCGGCGTCGGCTAGCACTTTCAGGTGCTTTGAAACCGTTGTCTGGTCCTTCTCTGTAAGAGGAGTAAAATCACAGGCACAGTAGCTGTTCTCCAGCAAGTAAGAAAGGATAGTGAGCCTGGTTCCGTCTGCAAGTGCTTTAAAAAATTTAACTTTATTTTCAAGCATAGTTATATGGATATATGCGCATATATCCATATAAAATTTGCGAAAACGACCGAGAAGAATGGAGGATAGTACTGAAATCAAGAAGATAAAGTAGAACAAAGGAACTGAGAAATAAAGCAAATAAAGGAAATAGGAAGTAAGCAGAATAAAGAAATCAAGAAAATGAAGTAGAATAAATGAAGTAGAATAGATGAAGTAGAATAAAAGAATCGAATGAAGAGACAACAAAAAGAAAAAATATTTAAAATGGAAGAAAAAACAAAAAGATTCTATCAAGAATCCTCGTCAGGAATTTCTTTTTGCTATTCGCCCTGACCTCGAAAAATGTTCAGGACTGTTTCTCGTCCCCAAAAAGAGCCTTTTGTTCTTCCTCATCGTACTTATCGCAGCTTACGAGAGGTTTTTTCCTGCCCTTGAGCTCTTTTTCCATCGAGTCTGGAGACTCGATATCAGCTTTCTGCACCATAAGAACCCCCTTCTATAACTCCTTGAATCTTCCGGAGTTTTGATTCCTTCCAGCCAAAAAAGAAAAAAATAAAAAGTAATAGGATTATTTGCAGGTGTCAAGGAGCGATCTCTTCTTGCCACCCCGTGCTTCGGTCGGATGAATTGGATCGACGTCAGCGACTTCTTCCCCTTCTTTTTTCTCTAACTTCTCTCCCTTTGTACCTTCTCTTCTTTCTTCAGGCATTTGTTTAACCCCCATATATGTATAAATTCATTTGGTTGTGTTTTCCTCTTAATCCGCCTGCCGGAACAAGGTTATCCAGCTATTTATATAGAGTGGACGAGTTTCTCCTTCAGGCAAAGGTTTTAAGTTTTCGAGTTCAAATACGGCCATAAAATTCGGCTATATATCTGGCTGCATTTAGGCTATATATCTGGCTGCATTTAGATATCTAACTAGAGTTTATACTAGATTTACTTGATCCCTCCTCTCGCCAATCCACCTCCTGATTGAACCTTTTCAGGGATTACCCCTTAATTTATTATACCCATTAGATTTATTAAATTTTTGCAACAATGGTCAAAAAGTTGAAGAATACTCAGACTCTTTTAAAAAGGAAGTATTGAAAGAGCTGGCATTTAGAATTCAACAAAAAATGATCCAGAAGGGCAAAATAATTAAAATTATTTGGGAGAATATATATCCCATTAATCAGTATAAGGAGAACGTCCAGGCGGAAAAGCTCGGGTGTGAAAAGAAATCCGTGAGGAGATCCGCCATATCAAAATTTACCGTTCATTCGCTCAAAAAATTGCTTTTACTCAGGAAAATGTGATCCCATGGCATATAAAATACTGAAGAAGGAAGAAATCGCCCCGTCGGTGCACAGGATGGTAATAGATGCCCCTGACGTGGCAAAGGCTGCGAAAGCCGGACAGTTCATAATCCTCAGAATTGATGAAAGGGGGGAAAGGATTCCCCTCACGATTGCCGATTTTGAAGAAGACAAGGGCACAGTAACTGTTATATTTCAGGAAATGGGCAAGACTACAAAACAGCTTGCAAAGCTTTCTGCAGGCGAATCCCTGGAAGACTTTGTAGGACCCCTTGGTACCCCTGCCGATATCAGGAAACTCGGCACTGTCATCCTTGTAGGAGGAGGCGTAGGGGTTGCCCCGATATATCCCCAGGCAAAGGCTTATACCAGAGCGGGCAACAGGGTAATTTCCATTATAGGAGCCCGGAATAAAGATCTTCTTATCCTTGAAGACGAAATGAAGAATGCCAGCTCCGAACTGTATATCGCAACCGATGACGGCTCAAAAGGGCACCACGGGTTTGTGACCGATATCATGAAAAGGATTCTGGATAGCGGCGACGAGGTTGCAAGAGTTGTGATCATCGGCCCCCCAATCATGATGAAAGTAGGAGCTGGAGTAGCTTCTCCTTACGATGTTGAAATCCTGGTCAGCCTTAACTCCATTATGGTGGACGGAACAGGTATGTGCGGCGGCTGCAGGGTTACGGTCGACGGAAAAACAAGGTTTACCTGCGTTGACGGGCCTGAGTTTGATGCACGGAAGGTCGATTTCGTGGAACTCATGAACAGGCTTGCAATGTACCGCGGCGAAGAGGCAAAAGCCGTAGAAAAGTATGAAGAGGAATGCAGGTGCGGACTGCACTGATAAGGAGGGGATGAAAAATGCAAGAATTACATGGAGAAAATACCGCAAACGCAAAGAAAGAAAGGACCCCGATGCCAGAACAGCCTGCTGAGGAACGCAGAAAGAACTTCAATGAGGTAGCTCTCGGCTACACTAAAGAAGATGCTCTTGCAGAGGCCTCCCGCTGTCTCTCCTGCAAGGAACCCAAATGTGTAGAAGGCTGCCCTGTGAATGTGGATATTCCGGGCTTTATCAAGCTGGTTTGTGAAGAAGATTTTTCAGGGGCAATCGAGAAGATTAAAGGTACAAACGCCCTTCCTGCAATCTGCGGCCGTGTCTGTCCCCAGGAAACTCAGTGCGAAGCTCTCTGCGTACTCGGAAAGAAAGGACAGCCAGTCGCTATTGGAAGACTCGAACGTTTCTGCGCCGACTACGAGCGCCAGCAGGGAGTGAAGGTTCCTGAAGTTCCGGAGCCTACAGGCAAGAAAGTAGCCATTGTCGGTTCAGGGCCTGCAGGGCTTACTGCCGCAGCAGACCTTGCAAAGCTGGGTCACAAAGTAACAATTTTTGAATCCCTGCACAAAGCCGGTGGTGTGTTGAGTTACGGCATTCCTGAGTTCAGGCTGCCAAAAGAAATTGTGCGGCAGGAAGTCGAGTATATCAAGCAGCTTGGAGTCGAGTTCAGGCCCAACTATATAATAGGCAGAATCAAGACCCTGGACGAGCTGTGTGACGAATTCGATGCGGTTTTCCTGGGCACGGGCGCAGGCCTCCCGAGCTTTATGGGAATTCCGGGAGAAAACTTCAACGGCGTATATTCCGCAAACGAATTCCTGACCCGCGTAAACCTTATGAAAGCCTATGACGCTGAGTACGACACAAAAGTCAGGCTCGGAAAGCAAGTTGTGGTGGTTGGAGGAGGAAACGTGGCAATGGATGCCGCCCGCTCAGCTCTCCGCCTGGGTGCCGACGAAGTAAGCATAGTCTACCGCCGTGGGGAAGACGAGATGCCAGCCCGCAGGGAAGAAATCGAGCATGCTAAAGAAGAAGGCATAATCTTCAGGCTCCTTACAAATCCTGTCCGCATCCTCGGTGACGAAAAGTTCAATGTTACGGCAATCGAATGCATTAAAATGGAACTCGGAGAACCTGACAAATCCGGCAGGAGAAGCCCTGTCCCTGTGGAAGGCTCGGAATTCACAATCCCTGCCGAGGTCGTGGTAATCGCAATCGGCACCTCTCCAAACCCCATCATCTTCAAAGGCTCGGAAGGCCTTGAGCAGAACAAAAGAGGCACTGTAGTTGCAGACGAGGAAACGGGTGCAACCTCCAAGTGCGGAGTCTTTGCCGGCGGAGACGTGGTCACAGGCGCAGCAACCGTAATCAGCGCAATGGGTGCAGGCAAGAAAGCTGCAAAAGCAATTGACGAGTATTTGAAAGAGAAGTGAAACCAGAGTAATCTGGTTTCTTTTTAGGTTTGAAA